>JBGTKH010000443.1:0-5169 GCA_041744735.1 Pirellulaceae bacterium
TTAGTTTGGCAACCGCCCAGGCTCGTGAACGCCAATCTTGTTGCAAGTAACAATCAACTGGAGAGCCGGATGCGGGAGATCCGCCAGTCCGGTTCGGTGGGAGGGGAGCCGCAACTCAATGCGGCTTCCCTACCTCAATCAAACGGTATCACTACCACTTGCGGACAAGTCCGCGTCCCTGAATGCCTAAGCTTTCAATCCCGTCGTCGCGATACCTTGTAAGAACGTGCGCTGGGTGAGCAGGAACAGCAGCACGATCGGCAGCGTGAACAGCACCGAGGCGGCCAGCAGCAGGTGCGTTTGGTCCGCGTACGAACTGATGAACTGCTCCAGGCCGTAAGCCAGCGGAAATTTCTGCGGGTCGCTCAAATACAACAGCGGCCCGTTGAAATCGTTCCACGAGTGGATGAACTGAAACAGAGCCACCGTGGCCAGCGCTGGCTTGCTCAGCGGCAGCACGATCCGCCAGTAGATGCCCCATTCGCTGAGCCCGTCCAGTCGCGCGGCTTCGCTCAGTTCTTCGGGGATCGTCAGAAAAAACTGCCGCAGCAGAAAGATGTAAAACGCATCGCCCAGAAACGTCGGCACGATCAATGCGGCCAGTGAGTTGTAGAGGCCAAGTTCGCGCAGCAACAAGAACCGCGGGATCATCGTCAAGTGCCACGGCAACAGCATCGTGGCAATCAGCACGCCGAACAACACATTGCGCCCGCGCCACCGCAGCCGCGCGAACGCATACGCCGCCAGCGAACACGAGAGCACCGTTCCCGCCACCGTGCCACCGCACAACAGCAGCGAGTTACGCAGATAACGCAAATACGGCATCGACGCGACCGCCTGTGGATAATTCTCCCACTGCCACCGCCGCGGCAGCAGCGAGTACGGATCCTCCGTCAACTGCACCGCCGGTTTGAACGACGCCAACACCATGCTCACCATCGGCATCGCAAACACAATGGCCGCAGCGAGGAGAATAAGTTGTGCTATCGGATGGACTTTATCCCGTCGCATTGGCAATGTAATTCCTCAATCTTGCTTCGAGCCCCTTCCAAGTCCAACATGTCGGTGGCATATGATTGTCGCAGCAATTCCTCGGATAAGTGGCAGTCAAATTTGCGCCAGCCGAACATCGGGAGATCGGCAACTAGGTCGTCGGCGCTCGTCAAGCGACCCGCTTCAGCGGCAAGCGCCGATACGACTTCGTGCGTCGGACCCGCCAACTGGATTGCAATACCTGCGTCCACGGCTCGTAAACCGGCACGATCCGCCATCAGCATGAGCGTGCGCTGTACGCTAGTTCCGGTCCACGTGAACCACAGGCACGTGTTCGCTGCAAGCGCGAGCACGGGACACTGGATCAATCCGGCGTTACGATAGGCAGTCCTGGCGTCCGCAAGAAAATATTTGCCTGTGTCGTCGAGATAGTTGAACTCGCTCTCGCCGCACAACACCTTGTTCATTTCCTCCCGTATTCGTGGGTGAATGTCTCGCTCCCTGTCCGCTGTGAATTTTGGCGGCTTCTTTCCAGTTGCTGGTTTGACGAGAATCTCACCGCGGCCAACATCGACTTCGATGGTTTGCCAGCGACGTCCGCCTAGAAGGAAATGATCGCCGGGTTGCGGCAGATAGAGTGCCGACAAGCTGCCGATGGTTCGCCCGTCGTGGCGAACAACCAGTTCTTGAGGCGTCGCAAACGCGCTATAAAAATCTCGGTCATGAACGACGGCTTCGCCGCGCGGTGAGAGCAAGAGTAAACCGTCGTCCATTTGCTCAATCAGTTGCTGTTGGCCAAGACATCGTAAAACTTCACCGAAGACGCGCTGATCAATGTTCCCAAATGCCCCTTCCACGAGCCGCATGTAAAGCGGTTTTGCCAGAATTCCGCCGTGTTCCGCAAGTACGCTCAGAATCTGCTGCACAAATGTGCTTAAGTCGAACTGACCAATGACAGACGGCTCGACCCAACGCTGGAGCATCAACTCGGTGATGGCAATTGCCTGCAGCAGGTCTGGGTAGAGGCGATAAACCAAGTCGGCGTTCGGGGGTTGGCGACTCAGAGGTAACATCACCCGCATGCAGTGCGGTTCGTTGTCGCGGCGCCCGCTGCGCCCCATACGTTGCACCTGAGAGTTTACCGACAAGCACGACCCGATTTGCCCAACCGTCGCGACGCTACCGATATCGATTCCTAACTCCAACGTCGCCGAGCATACGGCCGTTGCGGGTCGTGGACCTCGCATCTCCTGTTCCGTGTACAAGCGGATTTCCTTGCTGACCGAACCGTGATGGACAAGGAATTCCGCCGGACGTCCCACGCGGCGACAGGCGTCGTTGAGGCTATCGGCAAGCCATTCGACCTTTCCTCGGCTGTTGCAAAAGATCAGGTTCTTTTTTCCGCCGAAGACTCGCAGGATGTCGGCGACCAAGGGGGCGGGAACTTGCTGTTCAATTTCAACTTCATCGCCGCGCGAGGCGTCCTGCGATTCGGTGTCCGAGTGTAACGTTTCATACGTCTGAATCCCGAACAGGACGCGTTTCTGCTCACCTTTGTCATTCACATGTACAACGTTGTCCGGGTTCTTCGGCCGAATCCAAAGCTGATATTGGTCGATTGCTTCGCCAATCGTCGCCGACAAGCCAACCATGCGAAAGTCACGCTGAACGTATCGCCCGAGGCGGAAGAGTTGGCTGCGCAACTGAAGGCCTCGTTCGCGCCCGACAAGCGAATGGATTTCGTCGATGACCACGAACCGCAGATCGCGAAACACGCGGCCAATACTCGACGAGCGATTTACAAAGAACGATTCGAGCGATTCAGGCGTAATCAACAGCACGCCTCGTGGTTGCTGCAACAGTTTATCTTTCTTGCCAAAATCGACATCGCCGTGCCAGCGGTAAACCGGGATTTCCGCTCGTGCGCACAAGTCTTCTAAGCGGCGAAATTGATCGTTGATCAGCGCCTTGAGCGGCCCAATATACATCGCCCCCACAGACTCGCCGGGTTGCTCGAAGAGGCGCGAAAGGACCGGCAGAAATGCCGCCTCAGTTTTTCCCGATGCCGTGCGAGCCGAGATAAGCAAGTCGTGATCAGTGGTAAGCAGCAGCCGGATGGCATCGACTTGAATCCGCCGCAACGATTCCCAGTGCATGTCCCACAAGACATGCTGAATCGGTCTGGCCAGCAGGTCGAAAGTTGAATGCGTCATCAGAGCCTAAATTCCTGCAACTCGTCATCGTCGTCGTCAACCGTGGACTCCGGTACCGGCGCCGGTGTGGACAAAAAGCTCTTCTTGTCAAGCAACGACCGCCAGTCCAGCGAACGATCCTGCTCCAAGATCTGAAGCAGGTTCACGAAGTCTTTGACCGTGTCGCGCGGAGTTTGGAAGTAGGCGGCGCCCATTCGTTCGCTGCAATCGCGAAGGTACGTCACAATGCCCTCGTCTGGCAATAAGTACTTGGCCACGTCGCCGGCTGCGTGCACATGACGCAAATTGTTGAGTAAAACGAAGCAGTCTTCGGGACTCAGGTTTTGCAGCTTGATCACAGGCGATGACCAATCTTGGCGTCCATCCGTCGCGAATCGATTGGGCGCAAGACGCGTTGCCAGCGCTTCGTAGCTATACAAGCCTCGGCGCCGGTCCTCGACACACTCGTCGGTGCCGGCAAAGACGAAAGCAATATGCTGGGCGCGGCCTTGGAGGCAATCGTTGATAATTCGGAGCAGCGCCTCGTAATTCTTGTTCCGCGCAATCGTGTTACTCAACCGATGTGAGAGCACGACGAGTTCATCGACGTTAACCACCAACCCTTTGTAGCCGGCCATTCGCACGAATGCGGCCCACAGCTTCAAGTAGTCGTAGGTCCGGGCGTCGTCGATGATCGATCGCACTCCGAGTGCTTCGCGAGCTTCCGTTTTCGTTGCGAACTCGCCACGCAACCAACGCAGCGCATGGTCCTGAAGCGCCTCATCGTGCTGCTGGTATCCGTCGTAGTAACGAGTGATTACATTCGCGAAGTCAAAGCCGCTGACTAAGTCCTGCAGTGGCCGCAACTGCTGGCCAATCTCGTGCCGAACGTCGTCCTCGCTGCCGCCAGCGGATCGTATCCTGTGGTCACATTCGCCCACCCATCGTTCAATTAGGTTGGAGAGAGCGTTTCCGTCGGGCTTGGCGCGTGTTGCCAAATTGCGGATCAGTTCCGAATAGAGTGCGCGAGCCTCACCGCCAGTGGAGTACAGCCGCCGATCGGTCGTAATGTCTGCCTGCACGACGACGTGCTTTCGCTGTAACGCTACGTGCCGGATGAGATTCAGGAAGAACGTCTTTCCGCTTCCATAGCGCCCCACGATAATTCGTACTGCGGCACCGCCGTCTTCGACGATTTGTAGGTCTCGAAGCAGCGCCTCTACCTCGTCCTTGCGCCCAACTTGGATATGGTGCAGGCCAATCGCGGGAACGACGCCCGCCGCCAAAGATTGCAGGATCGCTGTACGTTCGCGAGTCAAAATGGTCGTCATGGGTTAGTTCCTTCGCAACAATTCCCGTCGTATCAGGAGCGGGTCGCCTTCTTCGATGAGCCAATCACCCCACTGCTCGTGCGCCCACTCATTGATGGCCTCAATCGCGCCGCTGAGCATCAACTGATGTTGCCGCGCCAGTTGCTTTGCTTCGTTCTCAGACCATTCATCCCTCGCGGATATGGCTTCTAGGAAGGGACGAAACCGCTCAGGTAGCAACGTCACGCCTGTGCCCGTTTGGTCCATTTCCAGTTGGAAACTCGTTAGCGTAGGTACACCACGAACCGTCGTGGTCTGCGGTGCAAGTTCCTGCAGTGAAATCGCCGATTGCGTCTCTGATGTGCGGCTGTCGAAGTTCATCTCATCTTCGTCTTCCTCGCCGACGGCCATCGCCACGCGGAGAACGTCGGCGACCGCTTTGGTTTCATGCATGATGCGAGAGATGGCTTCCAGATCAAGTTGGAAACAACTTTCTTCGGTTGTCGTCGTTCCAACGTCTTCGGCGTCAGACGGTTTAGCTGGTTTGAATGGGGCGAGCAAGGAATCGAGTTCAGCTTCTGGCAACTCTAGTTCTCGAAATATTCGCCGCAGTGCTTTTACCTCATCCGCCGACACTTGCTGGTCCGCGGCCGCAACGCCAATAAGGTACTCAC
>JBGTKH010000444.1:0-11588 GCA_041744735.1 Pirellulaceae bacterium
GGCGTTGAGCACTAGCCGATTCGTTTCAGCTTCACCCAGCCGAGCTTGTGAACAATCCGTTGATGCCGCAAGGCGTTGAGCACGCGAACTCTCCACGCGGAATCGCCCGCGCCAGATATGTGAACAATCCGTTGATGCCGCAAGGCGTTGAGCACTCGGCATTCAAGGTTCAAACGCGGGAACTGCACTGGTGAACAATCCGTTGATGCCGCAAGGCGTTGAGCACAGGGACAATCTCTTATCCGCCGCGCATGGCAATCGTGTGAACAATCCGTTGATGCCGCAAGGCGTTGAGCACGCGACAACTGGATGCCGCGTTGTCGGCTGTCGATGCACGTGAACAATCCGTTGATGCCGCAAGGCGTTGAGCACCGTGGTTTGACTTGGCGGTTGTTCGCTTCGGCTGGCGTGTGAACAATCCGTTGATGCCGCAAGGCGTTGAGCACAACTGGATTCGCCAAGAGAAGCGGCTGGCCATCTAGTGAACAATCCGTTGATGCCGCAAGGCGTTGAGCACGGACTATGAAGCGACATTGAAACATTCTCCTGAGTGTGAACAATCCGTTGATGCCGCAAGGCGTTGAGCACGTAGTGCTCATCAGAAATCATCCGTGCGAAGTCTGTGAACAATCCGTTGATGCCGCAAGGCGTTGAGCAAGACCGCAACCAGGCCGAACCCGGTGGTCGGCGCTGAGCGTACTTCGACCTCAACTCACTTTCCACCGGGTTCGGCCTGGTTGGGGTGTGTGGACGAGATTTTCCTAGAGGGTGATTTTCTTGGCGGCTTGCGCGCGCGGTCGGAATGGTTCGTCGGGCACAATGTCCTGGTTCTCGCTTCGCTTGTCCGGCAACTTTCAATTTCAGCACGGTCGTATTCAAGGCCGTCAAGTTATTTGGGAACGCCAGTTTGGCGTCCGACACATGCTGGCGGCTTGCCGGTGATGCCGTTACGCTACACGCTGGCTGTCCGGCTCTCCGGTCATGGCCGGCGTCGTCAGCCACTTGCTCTCGTTCACCCCAACTTGAGACTCGACCCATGGCCGAACAAGACCGCATTGCTCGTTACACGAACGCGTTGGAATTTGCCGAGCGGCAGGTGGCCGCGCTCATCGAAAAACACGCGGACTTTTTTCCGATCTACACGGTCGGCGGCAAGTGGCATCATGCGGGGGAATTGTGGACCGATTGGACTGGCGGGTTTTTGGCGGGGATGATGTGGCGGTTTCACAAGCGGACGGGGGACGCGACGTGGCGCGAGCGGGCCGAGCATTATTCGACGCTGTTGGAACATCGCCAGTACGACCGTAAGGTGCACGATCTGGGCTTCATCTTCCTGAACACGTACCTGCCGTGGTATCAGGCGACGGGCGACAAGCGGCTGCACGACGTGCTGATCCAAGCCGGCCGCACGCTGGCCATGCGGTTTCAGGAGCAGGGACAGTACCTGTGCAGCTTCGTAGCGCCCGAATCGCTATTCATCGACATCATGATGAACGTGCCGATCATCTTTTACGCCGCCAATGAATCGGGGGACGGGCATCTGCGCAAAGTTGCGGAGGCCCATTGCCGCACCACGCGCGACACGATCGTGCGTGCGGACGGCTCGACGGCCCACGAAGGGATCTTCGACACTTCTTCGGGCGAGTTTTTGCGACAGACGACGCACCAAGGCTTAAGCGGCGACAGCGCGTGGGCTCGCGGCTTGGCGTGGTCGCTGTACGGTTACAGCAAGTGCTACGGCCTAACTGGCAACAACGAATGGCTGGCCGTGTCCGAACGCAACGCCGAGTACTGGCTGACTAATTTGCCCGACGACAAAGTGCCTTACTGGGACTTCCACGCCGAGCTGTCGCAGCCGCCGCCCTGGGGCGCGCAAAAGGAAACCTCCGCCGGCGCTATCGCCGCCAGCGGCCTGTTGGACCTGGCCGCTCAAACCAAATCGGAAGCCCACGCGATCATTTACCGCGCGGCCGCGCTGGCCATGCTCGACGCACTGGTCGAACCCGAATACCTGGCCATCAATACGCCCGGGTGGGAAGGCATCCTAAAGCACGGCGTCTATCACACAAAGAAAGGTCTGGGCGTGGACGAATCCGTGATGTGGGGCGAATTCTTCTTCGTCGAAGCGTTGACGAAGGTCGTTGCTTCCGAGCAACCACAGTAGCCACGGCACGAAATGAAGGACCAATGACCCGCTCAATCCCACAACGTCCGAATCCCGAAAAACGCGGTATCTTTCACGCGGCGGCAAAACTCTTTGAACCAACTGAGCGATGGATCGGTGCTAAATGTCATGCTTAAAACGGCGCGCGATTCACCGGCGCCGATGGGCGTGACTTTGTGCAGCACACGGGCGCCTTCGAAAATTACGAGCACGTTCTCCGCGGTGTCCACTTCCACGTCGCGGCCGTCTCGGCGGCGGTGCATCAGTTTACTGCGGGAGAGCCCGCCCGTCTGCGATTGATTGACCACGGAAAGCAGCACGGTGAAATGTCGCCCCTTGTAGAAGTTGTGGTCGAAGTGCCAGTTGATGTGGTCGCCCGGCTGTTGGTAATACAGCAGCGAGCAAGAGCTTTGATCGTGGTCCGCGGTCGGTTTGATATCTTCACACACGACTTGCGAAAGCCACTGCCGCAGCGTCTCCGAGTGATACATCCCCAGGCACGCCGGCGCGTGATAGTGAATTTTTTCGTACGACACGGTGCCGCCTTGCTTGTGCAATGGCACGAAGCTGCGTTCCACGCGATCGGCGTTGGCGCGGATTTCGCCCCGGATTCGCTCCAGGCTCAGCGGGTCCAGAAAACTCTCGACGCGGACCAGTAACTCCTGTCGGAAGTGGTCGGCCAATTGATTCACGTCGGCCTGTGATTGAATCTTCGGCGGATGCTCTTGGATCACCGGCGTTCGCCGCTCAGCCAATTCGGTATACAGCCGCACTCGTTTGAGACGATGCCGCAACAGAATCAACAGCGCGGAAACAAAGCCGATGCCTCCGAAGATTAAAAGCCACTCTCGCATGCTGCCTTACCTTATCTACCACAACTGAGCCGCCAACGAAGGTGAACCGGATTGCCGATCGTGCCGGCCGGATTAGCAATCCAGCCTACATTTTTTATGCCAACACGCGTTTACCTGGCTCGCCCGCTACCTCTTGCACATACCGGGGAACCGCATAGCCAGGCAAGCGCTTTCTCATTTGTCTGATCAATTCTATACCGCGAACTATGGGAACTTCAAAATGAGCGGCCCCAGCCACGCGGTCCAATTGGTGCAGGTAGTAGGGCATGACGCGCAGATCGACCAACCGGCGGCAAAGGTCCACGAGCGTGTCGGCGTGGTCGTTCACGCCCCGCAGCAGCACCGCTTGATTTAACACCGGAACGCCCGCATCGGTGATGCGGGCGAGCGCGGCGGCAACCGTTTCGTCCACTTCGGCCGGATGATTGGCATGCACCACCATAATCGGCGTCAGCCGCGTGCCACGCAGCCAACCGAGCAACGCGCCAGTCACCCTCTCTGGTATCATAATCGGCAGCCGAGAGTGGATTCGCAACCGCCGCACGTGCGAAATCCCGGCCAGCCGCTGAGCCAACTCGGCCAAAAGTTCGTCCACCAACGTCAGCGGGTCGCCGCCGCTCAACAGCACCTCCTCGATCGACGGATCGGCCGCAATCCGCGCGATTGCCCCTTGCCACGGATCGGCCGACCGCGGACCGTACGCGTACGGAAAATGGCGGCGAAAACAGTAACGGCAGTGCACGGCACAGGCCCCGGTGGTGATCAACAGAGCCCGCCCAGCGTACTTGTGCAGCAGGCCCGGTGCGACTGTTGCCGGGCCGTCGCCCACTGGGTCGGCGGTAAAATCCGGCGGGCTTTCTAACTCGTCGGCCAGCGGCAATACTTGGCGCAGCAGCGGGTCGGCGGGATCGCCGGGCCGCATCCGAGAGATGTATCCCCGCGGGGCAAACACTGGAAAAAGCCGAGCCGCCGCGTCGGCTGCCTGCTGATATCGATCCGGCAAACCTACCAGCCGACACAGTTCGGCCGGGTCGCGAACCGCGGTTTTCATCGCCGCCTGCCACGAACCGGCAGGTGGCCGTTCAGTGGCGCGGACAGGATTGGGCAGAGGCGTTACAATAGCCATCCTCGGTAGCATAACCGTCCATTTATCGAAAGCGAAGTAGGGAAGAACCACGTGGCCACTTATAAGACAAGCGATTTTCGCAAGGGATTGAAAGTCCAGATCGACGGCGAGCCGTACTTAATGACGGAAATGAACTTCGTGAAACCCGGCAAGGGGAACGCCCTGTACAAATGCCGGATGAAGAATCTGCTTCGCGGCACGACGCTCGACCGCACCTACAAAGGGGGTGACTCGCTGGAATCGGCCGATGTCGAGGAAGTGGACGTCCAGTTCCTGTACCGGCAAGGCGAAACGTTCGTGCTCATGAACAACAAGACGTATGACCAGTACGAGCTGTCGGCGGATCAGGTAGATGACGCTTGGAAGTACTTGAAGGAAGGCATGGGATGCTCAGTGATGCTGTTCAATGGCAACCCGGTTAGCATGACGCCGCCAAGCCACGTCGAACTGCGGGTCGAATACTGCGAACCGGGCGCCCGCGGCGACACGGCCACCAACGTCACCAAGCCGGTGAAAGTGGAAACCGGCGCCGAATTCCTCTGCCCGGCGTTCATCGACATCGGCAACGTGATCAAGATCGACACGCGCAGCGGCGAGTACGTCGAGCGGGTGAGCACGAAATAATCGCCGATGATGGTTCAATGTCGGTCGCTTGCCATCCATCGTAACCCGATGCGTAAGCGAGGCCGAATCGTGAATCGCCCTCGCTTACGCGTCGGGTTACGATCAAACCGATCCTGACGCGAAATGAGTCCCGACGATTTTCTTCCGACAGCCTCGTGGGACACGCTTGCCCTTCGTGCCAAGCTACTCCGCAGAATTCGGCACTTCTTCGACGCACGCGGCTTTCTGGAAGTCGAAACGCCGTTGCTCTCGGCCGACACGGTGGTCGACCGGCATCTCGATCCGTTGCGAGTCACGTTGTTCGACGATCCGCGCGAACCGAACGCGGGGCGCACGATGTGGCTGCAAACATCGCCCGAGTTCGCAATGAAACGGCTGTTGGCGGCCGGAGCAACCGCGATCTATCAGATCACACGCGCCTTTCGCGGCGGCGAACGCGGCCGGCTTCACAACCCCGAGTTCACGATGGTCGAATGGTACCGCGCGGGCGACGGCTATCTTGAAGGCATGCAGTTGTTGGAAGAGTTGGCCGAGACGATTCTCGAACGGGGCTCGGCGGAACGAATCAGTTACCGCGAGGCATTTCAGCAGCACGCTGGCGTCGATCCACACACGGCGCCGGTCGATTCTTTGGAGCAATCAGCACGACAACGCGGCGTCGCCATTCCCGACGGACTCGCGCGCGACGATCGCGACGCTTGGCTGAATCTGCTGCTGGCCGAATGTGTCGAGCCGCACTTGGGCCGAGAACGACCGACAATTCTTTACGACTACCCGGCCACCCAAGCCGCGCTGGCTCGCGTGCGCGACGAAGATCCGCCGGTCGCCGAACGGTTCGAGCTATACGTGCGTGGCATCGAACTGGCCAACGGCTATCACGAGCTGCTCGACCCCGCCACGCTCCGCGAGCGCAACGCGAACGTCAACCTCCAACGCGCCGCCGATGGAAAATACACGCTGCCCGAAGACAGCCGCCTGCTCGCCGCGATGGACCACGGAATGCCCCCCTGCACCGGAGTCGCGCTCGGCTTCGACCGTCTCGTCATGATCGCCGCCGGTGCCCACAGTATCGACGAAGTGCTGCCATTCCCGATCGAGAGAGCGTGAGAGGGTTCAGGGTTCGGGGTTCAGAAAGGAATCCCTCAAACTCTTCCCTCTTCACTGAACCCTGAACCCTGACCTCTGAACCCTGCCTCCTGAACCCTAACCTCTGAACCCTGCCTCCTGAACCCTACGCATTCGCCGATCGGTGAAAGTGCACGTGTTTCCAATGCCCGTCCTGGCGCTGCCAAACGCGCGTTTCCTCGAAGCGGGCCGTTTGCGGCACGTTGGCCGAGTCAACGTATTGAGTCAGCCGCACGTACGTGACCACCGCCGCATCGTCGCCCAGCAATCGCACACGCGGCGCGGCCATCGTCGTGTTGCGGCGGCCCTTGCCGTCGTTCAGCCCAAAGTAAAAGCGGTGGAACTCCATCCCTTCCACCAATTGGCCGCGTGCCTCTGGCTCGAAGCAACTGAGCGTCGGGTCGCACAGCGCTTGATAAACTTCCCAATTGCCGGCGGCGATGCTGTCGAGCACTTGTTGAGTCAATTCAATCAATTCTTGTGTTGTGGATTTCGTCATGAGATTCGTTCGAGGATCTGAAAGCTGTAGTCGTACTCGTTCTTCTCGTCCGCCGCGTGCCGTTCGGCTTCGACCAAACGCCATTGGCCCTGCTCCAACTCGGGAAAGAATGTATCCCCTTCAACGTTCGCGTGCACCAGTGTCAGGTATAGTCGCTCGACACGCGGCAGTGCCTGTCGATAGATCTCCGCACCGCCGATGATAACGACTTCGTTATCACTGGCCGCCAGCCGGATCGCTTTGTCCACGTCGCGTGCGACCAATGCTCCGCAGCCGTCGTATTCCTTCTGCCGTGTGACAACGATCGAAGTGCGGCCAGGCAACAACCGCCGCCCGAGCGACTCGAACGTTTTGCGGCCCATCACGATCGCATGCCCTATCGTCAGCCGCTTGAACCGCCGCAAATCGGCCGATAACCGCCACGGCAAACCCCCCTCGCGCCCAATCACGCGATTCTCGGACATGGCCACAATCAAAGAGATTCGCATGACAACACGTCGTACCAGGCTCCCCGACTTGTCACTTGTCACTTGTCACTTGTCACTTGGCACTTGGCACTTGGCACTTGGCACTTGGCACTTGGCACTTGGCACTTGTCCTTCGTCCTTCGTCCTTCGTCCTTCGCAATTCGTAATTCGTAATTCGTAATTCCCCCTCACACTGCCACCGGCGCCCGGATGTGCGGGTGCGGGTCGTAGTTCTGCAATTCAAAATCTTCGTAACGGAACTCGAAGATCGAACGCACGTCGGGATTGATTCGCATCGTGGGCAGCCGCCGCGGGTCTCGCGAGAGTTGCAATTGTGTTTGCTCCAGATGATTCAGGTACAGGTGCGCATCGCCGAATGTGTGAACGAACTCACCGAGCGCGAGGTCTGTGACTTGAGCCACCATCATCGTCAGCAGCGCGTACGAGGCGATGTTGAACGGCACGCCCAGAAAAACATCGGCGCTGCGCTGGTAGAGCTGGCACGACAGCCGCCCGTTGGCCACGTAGAACTGGAACAGCACGTGACACGGCGGCAGCGCCATCCGCGGAACGTCGGCCGGGTTCCACGCACTGACCATCAACCGCCGCGAATCGGGGTTGGTGCGAATCTGCTCGACCACGTCGCTGATCTGATCGATCCGCCCGCCGTCCGCCGCCGGCCACGACCGCCACTGATGCCCGTACACCGGCCCCAGCTCTCCTTGCTCGTCGGCCCAGTCATCCCAAATCGTCACGCCGTGCTCGTTCAAGTACCGCACATTCGTTTCGCCGCGCAGAAACCACAGCAGCTCGTAAACGATCGACTTCACATGCAGCTTTTTCGTGGTCACCAGCGGAAACCCGGCACTCAGGTCGAACCGCATCTGGTACCCAAACACGCTCTTCGTCCCCGTCCCCGTCCGGTCGGCCTTCTCCGTTCCACGGTTAACAATGTGTTGCAATAGATCCAGATATTGTCGCATGCGTGACTTGTACCGCGGAAATCGGATTCTCGCAAGTGACGGCATTGGCGTGAAACGGAATCGCCGCTGGGCGCGATACTGGTTTGGGAAGGTCGCGGCCCGCGGAGTCAAAGAGGCTCAGCAACAGCTTGAGCAAATGGAACGCAGGCCGCGCGGCACGAAAAAAGGGCACCGGAAGTTGAGTTCCGGCGCCCTTGTTGTCGAGCGGTGTGAATCTATTGACGCCACTGAATTCTTGCGAAATCAGCTACGGGGGGAGACACACTACACTTGTCCTGCCGCTGGCACGACGAATGGCTTGCGGTACTCGCGGGTGAGTTGTGCATTGGCGCCTTCGTTGCCGGGGAACGTTTCCGACTGCGGATCGAAGGTCAATTGCGGGCCGATGCGCAAATTGGCCGACGCCAGATCAATCTTGTTGTCCTTCAAGTGAGCCAGCGTGCGCTCCAGCGTTTCCAGCACGTTGTCCTGGCACTTGATCTTGGAGACATCCGCCGCGGCGTCACCGGCCGGAATTTCGTTGCCCAGCCGATACGAGATGTTGCCCGTGTGGCACAGGGCGCTGGACAAGTGCCCTTCTTCGATGTCGGCGTTCAGGTCTTCGATTCTGCGGCTGCGGACGGCCTTTAGGAAGTTGGCAAAGTGTTCGTCTTCGCCGCCGCCGTTGAAGTCCTTGATCTTGTTGCCAGCGAGGTCAAACGCCGAGCCGCTGCTGTAGCTGCTCATTACGACGTAACCGTCCGTCCCCTCGAAGATCACGCCCACACTGGCCCCTTTGTACGCCGACGTGGTCAGGCCCCGGACCTCGAACACCAACGACTTGTCGCCGTAATCGTGCACGATCACTTGCGTGTTGGCCGTCTCGCCCGCGTCGATGTAACCCAGTCGTCCGCCGTAGCTGGCCACGCTGTTGCTCAGTTGCTTCACGCCCAAGCCCCAGCGGCACAGGTCCATCTGATGAATGCCTTGATTGCCCAAGTCGCCGTTGCCGTACGCCCACTGCCAATGCCAATCGTAATGGAACTGCGGCCGAGTGACCGGAGCCATCGGTGCCGGACCGAGCCACAAATCATAATTCACGGACGCGGGCGGCTGGTAATTGCCGGCCGCGCCGATCGGCCCGCGCCGCTTGTAACACAAGCCGCGTGCCACCGTCACCTTGCCGATGCCGTCGTCGTGAACGAACTTGATCGCGGAAATCATGCCCGGGTTCGAGCGGGACTGCGTGCCGGTCTGACAGATCTTCTGGTACTTGCGAGCTGCCTCGACCACGCGGCGGCCTTCGCTCACGTTGTGGCTGACCGGCTTCTCGACGTACACGTCTTTGCCGGCCTGAATCGCCCAGATCGCTTGCAGCGAATGCTGATGGTTCGGCGTGGCGATGCTGATGATGTCCACGCTCTTGTCTTCCAGCACAGTCCGCAGATCTTCGACAAACTGCGGCTGTCGGCCGGCCTGCCGCTTGCCGACTTCGATGGCCCGCTGCGAGCCGATCTCGCGGTCGCAATCGACGATGTACGTGATCTCAGTGTCCTTGCGGCCCGCAAACGCCCCGATGTGGCTGCCGCCGCGCCCTTTGACGCCCACCACCGCCACGCTCAACCGTTCGTTAGCGCTGGTGCTCTGCTCCTCGGCCGCAAACAACTGCCCCGAAGAACTCGCCGCCGCAGCCGCCGCTGCCGCGAACATCGAATCTTCCAAAAACTGACGACGTGTGCGTTTACTCATGGGAAACTCCTAACTTGTACGAGATCGTTGTCGGGTACGGTGGAAAGTCTGGCGGCATCCGCCGGCGGGATGAAAAACATCGCCCCCTATCATAACAAACCGCAGCGACAAACCGCCAGTAGCTAGCTTCCTCACAGGAACAAAAAACTCCCGAAATTGTTCCGACCGAACAACGTCTAGGCCAGCAACCTCTGATCCTGCAGCGCGCTCGTCTCGTCTCGTCGCGCACCGAAGCTCCATACCAACTTGCCGATTGACGGATCGCAGCGATACAATCACGCCAGAGCCGTTGAGACTGGACGGGAACCTCGTGCTGCCCTGCGCGCCGCGGTCTACAGATGGGATAAGATTGTAAGTGCGTTGCTATAGTAACTAGCATGACAAGAGCACGAAACCGTCCGTGGATAAAACTGATGGGACCTACGAAGAGGAACTCGTTATGAACATTCAGTTCACACCGCAGCAGTTGCAGGTCCTGGATGCGGACCAGGACGAATTTCCGCGCGTGATCGACCCCCGAAACAACGTGTCCTATTTCCTGGTGAGAGAAGCTGAGTACGAAACGGTTCGCGACCTTTTGGAAGACGAGCGGCGGCAACGGAGCATCCGTGCGGTGGCGCTGCGAAACGCCGCCGGACGCATGGGTGAGGTGCCATGATGGGGCCCGGCGAAATCTACGTGGACGACTTCGCGGACGCCGGTCCGCACCCGGTGATCGTCAGCCCGCTTCGCTGTCCGCAGCCAAATGCCCAATTGCGTGCCGTTCCGCGCAGGGGGATTTCGGCTTCACGACCGATTGTGTGGCTCAATGCGAGAACCTGTTGTCCATCGACTTGGCCCAGATCGACTTCTCGACTGGCCCGCTGGGGTCGCTGGACGAGATGGCGTTTCGCGATGTCATCAAGGCCATTGGCTACGTGATGGAGTCGGACTGCGAGCCCGTTTGACGACGTTCCGAACGGTCCGGATCAACGATCCCAGTGTTGCAACTCGAGGATGTTGCCTTCGGGGTCGGTCATGTAGATCAGGGTGATGCGGCCGGCGTTGGGGACTTGCATGGTGTGGAGTTGGCCGAGGTCTTGGCCGCCGCTGGCGAGGATGGTTTTCCTGGCGGCGGGGACGTCGGGGACGTGGAAGGCGATGTGGGCGAAGCCGGGTTGGTTGGCGGCGATGGGCGGGCGCGGCGGTTGCGGAGTGTACTCGAAGATTTCGAGCGTCGGGCCGCTGTCGCCGTGGCCGGGCAACCGCAGATGGATGCCGCGCAGGGTGACCTCGCCGGTGAGGGCTGTTACGTCGTTGACCCACGCGCCGCGGTAATCGCGCTCGGGCGGCAACGGCACGCAGCCGAGCACCTCTTCATAGAACTTCGCCAGCCGCCGCCAGTCGCGAGCGACGATGTTGGTGTGCGCGTACTTGGCTTCAATCGGCATGGCTCACCATTTCCAGCGGACTTTGAGTTCGGCATTCACGACCGCGCCGTCGGGCCATTGGCCGCGATACAGCTTCGCAATGCAATCGGCGGCTTCGATACCCATCTTTTCCAGCGACAGATCGTCGGCGCCGGCGATGTGCGGTGCGACGACGACGTTGTCTAGTTGAAACAGCGGGTTGTCCGGCGACGGCGGTTCGACCTCGAACACGTCGAGTCCCGCGCCGCGCAGATGGCCCGACTTCAGGGCGTCCAACAAATCGGCTTCGACCATTAACGGGCCGCGCGCCGTGTTCAGGAAAACGCTGCCCAGTTTCATCTTCGCGAATGCGGCGCGATTAAACAGCCCGCGAGTCTCGTCGGTCAGTGGGCAGTGGACGGTAACGAAGTCGCTGCACGCCAACAACGTGTCGAAGTCGACCAACTCGATGTTGTTAACGTGGACGAAATCTTTGTCGGGGAATTGTTCCGTCGCGATCACTCGCATGCCAAGCGACGCGCTGCGCACCGCCATGCTGCGGCCGATGCGTCCCAAGCCGAAAATACCCAGCGTCTTGCCGCGCACCGGCATCAGCGGCGTGCGCGGCCA
>JBGTKH010000445.1:0-6185 GCA_041744735.1 Pirellulaceae bacterium
CTTCCTTTGGCTGCAATTATCTGCGCTCGATGGGCAGATCAGCACTTTGCAGGCCGAAAAGTCGCAAGTCGAAAAGACGGTGAAATCGGCCGAAAAGCGGCTGGCGGACTTGCGCGAGTTCGACAAGTGGGAGAGTGGCGACGTGGTGTGGCTCGACGAACTGCACTATCTCTCCGAGAATCTGCCGCCACCCGAAGATGCAATTGTCGGTCAAGCGACGCTCGGTGCGTTGCTGACCGGAGGCGGCCGCGTCGAATTGAAAGGCGGCGTACGCGAAGCCTCGTCGATCGCGCCGATGGAGCAGAGCTTGCGCGACGAGCGGCACGAAGTGCAAGGCAGCGGTGGGCAAGCCGACGAGACGTTGGGCGTCTACCGTTGGCAGTTCACCGAAACGGTTACGGTCAAGCCGCCGGTTGACGATTTGCTACCTGCTGCTTCCCCGGCGCCGGCCGCCGCAGCGAGCAGCGCCCCCGTCACTCGCACTGGTGCGGGGAGGTAACTGCCATGAATCAACGAGAACGCATGCTGGCCATCGCGGTAGGCGGCTTGATGGCGCTGGGGGCGCTGTGGTACGTGTCCAGGCAAGTCAGCGACGCGTTTTTCTCGCGACACAATCAAATCAGTCAATTGGAAAAGGAGATTCGTGATAAAGAACGCATCGTCATGCGCGGCAAGCGGGCCGGCGAACGGATCGTGCAGTATGAGCAGCGTGCCTTGCCGGGCGATCTGAACAAGGCCCGCTCGTTGTATCAGGATTGGCTGTTTGAGACGGCCGTGACAAATATCGGCCTGGAAAACGTAAAGATTAAAACCGCGGGCGGCGGGCCGACTGGCGATGTCTACTACCGCTTTGCGTTTGCAGTCTACGGCGATGGCAACATCGAGCAACTCACGCGGTTCCTCTATCACTTCTACGAAGTCAACTACTTGCACCGCATTCAAATGCTGCGGATCGAGCCGATCAAAGGGACAAAGATTTTGAAGCTGACGATGACCGTCGAGGCTCTCTCACTGCCCGGCGCCGAAGACCGCGAGAAACTGGACGACGAACCGGGCCAGCGCCTGGCGCATCCGAGTCTCACGGACTACGCCGACACAATCATCGGCCGAAACATGTTCGCTCCGCCCAACCCGCCGCCCAAGCTGTCACCGATCGGCAGCCAGAGAGCTACGACGAAAAAGCCTCTGTCCATCACGGTCCGAGCCACCGATGCCGACGCGCTTGACAAACTAACGTTCCAATTGGAGAGCGACGCCCCCGAAGGCGCCAAGCTGCAAGGTACCGGTGATAACAGTGCTCAGATATCGTGGACTCCGCCGCAGACCGGCACGTACAGCATGACGGTGCGAGTGTCTGACGATGGCTTTCCCTCGAAGTCGATGCAGGAGACTTTTCAAATCGTGGTGACTGACCCGCCGCCGGTGGTCGTTAAGGTACCCGAGCAGCCCAAGAAGCTGGAGTTCGACATCGTCGCGCGGCAGACGTTCCTGTCGTCCGTCATGGCCATCAATGGCCAGCCGCGCATCTGGCTCATTGAACGCACCACCGGCCGCAAGATCGAACTCGGTGTGGGCGACAAATTCCAAGTCGGCAACATCCGCGGCGTGATCACCAGCATCGGCATCAAAGACGCCCACATAGAAATCGACGGCAAACGCTTCCCCGTCCTCCTCGGCGAAAGCCTGTCGCAGGGCTACGAACTGTCCCAAGATGAACTCTAACTCGCATCTCGGTAATCTTCCTGTCGTAGAACTCCCTAATCGCCCTTTCTTCGAGTCCAGCCCGGCGAGCCAAACACGTCTTTCCTTCGCCCTTCGCCCTTCGTCCTTCGTCCTTCGCCCTTCGTCCTTCGTCCTTCGCCCTTCGTCCTTCGTCCTTCGCAATTCGCAATTCGCAATTCGTAATTGTTTCCTTACCCCGGCGGCCACTTCATCGCTCGCCCGCCGAGCAGATGAAAGTGCAGATGGTCCACCGCTTGCCCGGCGTCGCGGCCGTTATTGACGACGACGCGGTAGCCACCCGT
This sequence comes from Pirellulaceae bacterium, assembly GCA_041744735.1. GTDB lineage: Bacteria > Planctomycetota > Planctomycetia > Pirellulales > Pirellulaceae > JBGTKH01. Next base: position 2,025 of record JBGTKH010000445.1, read on the forward strand.
CAGCTTCATTTCCAGAGCCAGCCTGCGAATTACCAAATACAAATGCCCGATCAGCGCTTGATCGTGATCCGCGATGTCATTGACCGACGGGATTTCCTTTTTGGGAATGACCAACACGTGAGTCGGCGCTTGCGGTGCAATGTCGCGGAACGCCAAACACAGGTCATCCTCATAAACGATGTCCGCCGGAATCTCGCGGTCGATGATCTTCTTGAAAATCGTCTTTTCGCTCATGACGGTGCTCCTTCCACGCTGCAGTGTACACAAGCGAATCAGAGCCGTGAACATATGGTATGACGAGAAACGCCGTAGACACGACCAAGTTCGCATCTTCGCGCGAAGCCCCCGGCGAAGGCCGGCGGGAGCGGTCACTCTCTCACCTAGCCGGAGCCGAGCATTTTCGCGCGAAGCCCCCGGCGACAGCCGGCGGGAGCGGTCACGCTTTCACCTAGCCGGAGCCGAGCATTTTCGCGCGAAGCCCCCGGCGAAAGCCGGTGGGAGCGGTCACGCTCTCACCTAGCCGGAGCCGAGCATCTTCGCGCGAAGCCCCCCGGCGAAAGCCGGCGGAAGCGGTCACGCTTTCACCTAGCCGGAGCCGAGCATCTTCGCGCGAAGCCCCCGGCGACAGCCGGTGGGAGCCGTCACTCCTGTGCCTGGGCGTGGGAGTGAATTCTCCCACTGGCTCTACTACGGGGGCCATGTGCCAAGCAGTAGGCTGCAAGAGTAACGACTCCCACCGGCTTTCGCCGGGGGCTTCTGTTTCAATGCTTGCTATGGTGAACCTGAAGAAGTTAAGGGCGAAGTATTCAACTGATCCAGCGGAATTGCTTCATCCGGGATGAGACAAGGAATATTGTCGAAGATCGGGAACAGCAACGTGCCATCGCCGTTCACCAGCCCGCCATCCAGCGGCCGCTCGATGAGCTGCCCAATTCGGTTCTTCACGCGGTTTGCCGCAACCTCTTGCCGCAAGCGTGCCAGCAGCTTCTCGTCCGCCAGTGCCAGCGGCGAATGGCAGAGCGGACAACGAACCATTTTTAGGAAGTCTTCGCTAATCACGGCTTGGTACTCGAAGCAGAGTTAACGAGATTGTAGCGATTCTGCCGATGAACATGCAGAGTGCGCCGATTGTGTCCTTCAGTCAGGGGCTCGTGAAGATGCTGTGTGGAATACGTAAATCTGCCGCCGCTTCATTGCTGTTTTGTACCATCGGCACGGTGACGGCCGAAGAGGTGCGGTACGTCCAGCAGAACGGCATCACCTATCGCGAGACGCGCCGCACGGTGCACGAACCGGCGGCCGACGTTGTTTGGGAAGACCAGCGACGAACGGTCTACCGTGAGCAATTCACTACAGAGATGCGAGACACGGTTCGCACTACGTACGTGCCGGTGACTCAGTATCAATACGAACTCCGCCGGCCCGGCTGGTGGAATCCCTTTCGCGAACCTGAGCTAGCCTATCACCTGGTACCGCGCTCGCATTGGGAAGCGCGCACCGAAACAGTCCGCGTGCCGCTCACGTACCGTGAGTATGTTCCAGAAACGCAGGTGGTCCGCGTGCCGGTCCGATCGCTGCGTTTCGTGGAACAGGAAAAGATCGACCGCGTCGCTGTTTCGCCGCCGGCGCCCGCGATGCCAATGCCGACGAATTCCATCGCACCGAACGTCGCGCCGGCTATCCCGGCACCGAGTCAACCTGCTGCGTCGATCGCCAATCGTTCACCGCTGGGCGGCGTGCTGCGGCTCGATAGCGACCCGCCGCGTTACGGAACCAGCGTGCCCGCCGGCGGCACAATTCGTCGATAAGTCGCCATTCCGAAGTTTCACAACTTCGGCTACGGTCTTTTACGCATCGATCCTACGTCGAAGCAGTATCGTTCGTCGGCGAAGACGTGGAGGGTGCAGAGGTTCGCGAACGCCGAGTGCGCCGTGCGGGCTTTACGGCGCTCCACTCTTTGGTCAACGATTCGAACACTTCGGGCGATTCGTAACGGATGACGTTCTTGCCTTCCGGCATGGGGCCGACCAACCCGCGAAACACCGGCATGCCGCGCAACCCCAAGTCGGTGCTGCAATCATCGATGCCCACCTGCGAGTGCGACTTCATCAGCGGTTCGGCCGTGGGATAATCTTTGATTCGCAACGTGCCGTCTTGTCCTCGCGTTACAACTCGATAAGTGTTCTTCGCCATCGCTGTTCGTCCCTTTCGTACAGAATCCGCTGTTCGTCGCCGAGCACTCGTATGCGTAATATCGGCCGAGTACGGACGGACAGGGCAAACATTTTGTTTTGGCAGCTACACGGCATGAATCCGCACAAATCCGCACATCACGCGCCACGCCCACGCTCGTTATCAGCATGCCCCAAAACTCGGCCCGCCGGTCCGGCTGCGCCAAATGCGCTGGTGGGTCTCGCCGCCAGTGACCATCAGCGACGCCTGCACGGGTTTTATGGCTAACACCGTCTTGCTCAAATCTGCATGGCAGAGTACATATCTGTTCGGAGGGTAAGCGAATGGTTAGCGGTCTGATTCGAAATCAGATGCCCAGCAATGGGTTGCGGGTTCGAGTCCCGTGCCCTCCGCCTTACGAATCCTTTTCAAATTGCCAGACGGCGAGCCGAATATATTGCATCCGTTTAGACGAGCCTCCGGGCGACTAGTTCGGACGATTCTTTTATCCTTCGGGAGCCCCTTTGGGCCAGATTCTCAGAATCACGCTCTCGGAATCTGTGCCGGGCATGGGGTAGGCGGCGGCGCGGCGGAGTTCTAGTTGGTTGAGCATGCCGCGGTGGCGGGCTTCATTTCGTTCGTCCGTCCAGGCGGGGCCTTTTACGACGAGCAACCGGCCGATCGACGCCCAATGCGGTTCGAGCCAGCGCAGCATTTTCCACAGCGGCCCGACCGCTCGCACGACCAGCGCGTGATAGCGAAAGTCCTCCAGCACGCTTTCCGCGCGGCTGGCGTAGACCGGCACGTTTAAGTCCAGTTCGCGCACCATTGACTCGACCGCCTTCGCCTTTTTGCCCACGGATTCGCACAGCGACACGCGCAGGTCCGGCCGCAAGATGGCCAGCACCACGCCCGGCACGCCGCCGCCCGTGCCCACGTCCAGCACCTCTTCGCCCACATGCAGCAGAGCGGCCAATTGCCAACTGTCCATCACGTCGCGGCCGGCGAATTTTTCGTAGTCCGTGTGCCGTGTCAGATTCAGCTTCTCATTCCACTCCCACAGTAACTGGCAATAACGGTCAAGCAGCTCGATTTGCTCTGGCGGCACTTCAAGGGCGTGCCGTTGAAGAGCCTCGGTCAGCGTATCTGCGGCGGTGTCGTTCACGCGGGGTTGCCTATAAATAGGAGCGAAGTTGAATCGTCCACTTTAGAATACATGACAACAACGAGAGGCGACTAGCCGTAATTCAGCCGCTGCGGCGTTCCGCGGGCGATTGGCACGTCGAACAACATCGGTTTGTCGGCGGTGAGAGACGCTGCAACGCGGGTGCGAAGTTCGTCGGGCTCGGTGATGCGGTGGGCTTCGACGCCGAGCGAACGGGCTAGTGAGACGAAGTCGATCTCAGGGTCCACGATGTCCAGGCCCTCGTATTGGCCGGCGGCGGCTCGCGGCAGATTCAGGCCGCGGGCGCCGATTTTTAGAATCTGGTATTGGGCGTTGTTGCAGATCACGAACGTGACTGGGATGCGCTGATGAGCGGCGGACCACAGGCCCTGGATGCCGTACATCGCGGCGCCTTCGCCCAGCATGGCCAGCACCGGCCGATCGGGCCACGCGAGTTTCGCGCCAATCGAACAGCCCAAGCCCCAACCGAGCGCCCAGCCGCGGTGTCCGAAGTAGCCGGTGGTGTTCTTCAAGGCGCCCAGTCGTTCAAACGTCGTGTTCGTGGTCGTGACCGCTTCTTCGATCACGGCCACGTCGGAAGGGAGAATGCCGGCCAGCGCGCCCATCAGAGTGAGCGGCGTCATGGGACGAAGGTCATGTTGATTGGCGATTTGAGCCCGTAACTCGTCGCGGGCTTTGGCGTGAGCGGCGGAGTAGCGATCGCATCGTTGGCGGGCTGCGGCGCGGTAAGAGTCACTCATCAACGAATTGAGCAACTCAACCAATTCGGCCAATGCCACTTGCGTGTGACCAATCACGCCAAC
>JBGTKH010000446.1:0-15801 GCA_041744735.1 Pirellulaceae bacterium
CGCGCAAGTAGCACAGTTGGTCGAGACCAATCAACTGCCGCGCGACATGGTGACCGCAATCTTCAAGTGGGCGAAGAAACACAAGCAGCCCTATCCCTATCCATACTTCCAGCGCGCCGTGCAAGAGAAGGCCGCGGAACGCGGCATCGAACTTTGACGCTGGCAGCCGCCAGGAGCCGAGGCTAGAATTAAATTTTCACTAGTCGCTCGGTGATCCATGCCATTGCTCGATCACTTTCATCCGCCGCTGCACGGGCCGCGTCGCTGGGAAGGCTTTCACCACGCGTGGGCCACGTTCATTGCGCAGCGTCTCAATCAAAACGTGTTGCCGGAGAACTATTTCGCGGAGTCCGAGATTAGCGTTGGCCCGGAACTGGAAATTGATGTAGCGACGTTAGAATTGACGGACCAGTCGCTGCCAGTCACAGGGTCGGTAGCCACGGCGACATGGGCACCTCCGCGGCCAAAGATCTCGGCCAAAGTCGATTTCGCGCATCTGGATACGTACGAGGTGCGCGTGTATCAGGAATTGGACGGCGCGCAGCTTCGTGCGGCCATCGAATTGGTCAGCCCGGCGAACAAAGACCGCGCGGGCAGCCGCCGCACGTTTGCGGCAAAGTGCGCCGGCTATCTGCGTCATGGCATCGCGGTATGCATCGTCGACGTCGTTACGTCTCGCTCGGCCAACATGCACGCGGAATTGTTCGACGTGCTCCAGGTCAAGAGCCGCACCCCGACGTGGCAATCTGAAACCGGACTGTACGCCATCGCGTATCGGCCCGTGACCGCACGAAAAAAACCGCGAGTAGAAGCATGGCCCGAGTCGCTTTCTCTCGGCTCCCCGCTGCCGACTCTGCCACTTTGGCTTACGCTGGATCTCTGCGTCCCGTTGCGTCTGGAAGAAACCTACAACGTTACCTGCCGTTCACTGCGAATCTCGGCGTGAGCGTGAGATCACGTTTGCGTCGATGGTTGCAGCGAGACGGCATCGTGAGCGCACGGCAAGCGCTAGCGTCGATGCCCGGTTGCAAAACTAACAAGGGGAACTGCAAAGCCTCCTTGAGGGCACAGCGCCTGGGTCCATGCCTTTCAGTCGATCAATCTGCGACCCAATACCCGCCTCGAGCGTGGTCGAAGAGGGCTTCGTGGCCGCGCCGGGATTCGTCGAAGCGGCCGTCGCGAAAGACCTCGTGGCCCATGACCCACGTGCGCACGGGCCAGCCGGTCAGCCGCGTGCCGTGCCAAGGGCTCCACTTACACTTGGTCTCTTGCTGCTCGTTGCGAATCTCGGCAGTCTTTTGCAGGTCGACCAGCACCAGATCGGCGTCGAAGCCGGCGGCAATGCGGCCTTTGCCGACGATGTCCCACACGCGGGCCGGAGCGTCACACATCCAGCTTACCACTTGCTCGATCGTGCAGCGGCCGCGGTTGACCTGATCGAGCAGCAAGGCCAGCGAGTTTTCGACGGCCGGCAAACCGGACGGCGATTTCGGATACGGCTGCCGTTTCTCGTCGAGCGTGTGTGGTGCGTGATCGGTGGCGATGACTTGAATGCGGCCGTCGAGCAGCGCCTGCCATAGTCGTTCGTTGTCTTGCTTCGTCTTGATCGACGGATTCATCTGCACTAGCGACCCCAGCCGCGCGTAGTCATCGACGTTAAAGAACAAATGATGCGGACAAACTTCGGCGGTGATCAGCTTGCGATGATCGGCGAACAATTCGGTCTCCGCGCCGGTCGAGCAGTGCAGCACGTGAAAGCGATGCCGGTGCCGAAACGCCAGATCGATTGCTCGCCGTGTAGCGATGATCGCCGCTTGATGATCGCGGATGCGCGAATGATCGGCCACGTTCGTTGTGCCGGCCAGCCGTTGGGCGTTGGCGCGCACCGTCGATTCGTCTTCACAATGAGCCGTGATCGGCAGCGTGGTCTCGGCGAAGATTCGTTCCAGCGCGTCTTGCTCGTCGACCAGCAAATCGCCGGTGCTCGACCCGATGAAGATCTTGATGCCGGGAGTGCGGTGAGCCGCCTTAAGTTCGGCCACGTTGGTCGTCGTCGCACCGATGTAAAAGCCGTAGTTGACCAGACTTTTTTCGGCACCCAACGCCAGTTTCTGCTCCAGCAACTCCTGCGTCACAGCGCTCGGCTTGGTGTTCGGCATCTCCAGAAACATCGTCACGCCCCCTTTGGCACACGCACGGCTGGCGTGGTGCAAGTCTTCCTTGTGAGTCAGACCCGGCTCGCGGAAGTGCACTTGGTCGTCGATCACACCCGGCAGCAAGTATAGGCCGGACGCATCGATCACTTCATCGGCCGCAGTTTGGATCGCCGGATCGATATCGGCGATCTTCGCACCGTCGATCAGCACCGAAGTTCGAGCGCTGCCGTGTGGCAGGACAACCGTGGCGTTCTTAATCAGCGTTCTCATGCGAAACAGGGACCATTCGAGCGTAGGACGGATTGCTAATCCGTCCGGCACTAATCCGTCCGGCCGTACATCAACCCCTTGCTCATTCGACACGTCCGAGGCGGACGGATTGGCAATCCGTCCTACGACGACGAATTCTAGCCGACGCGGCGGCGATTCGATACAACGTAGCCGAACTCGTGAGAGTTCGGGTTTTCTCGATGCCGGATGACCACCGAAGTCTCACGACTTCGGCTACTTTGGTAATCGCTTTGCGGCGGACGCTACTCCTCAAACGCCGCGTCGAACGCTCGGCCGCTGGGGGCGAAGTCCAGACGTTTGACGAACTCGCAGGCTTCGCGGGCGCCGAATTCGCGGTCCATGCCCGAGTCTTCCCACTCGACCGACAGCGGGCCGCTGTAGCCGACCTCGTTCAGCGCGCGGATGATCTCTTCAAAATTCACCCCGCCGCGGCCCGGGCTGCGGAAATCCCAGCCGCGGCGCGAATCGCCGAAGTTCAAATGGCTGGCCAGAATGCCGCTGCGGCCGTTCAACGTGGTGATCGCGTCCTTCACGTGCACGTGATAGATGCGGTCGGGGAACGCACGAATGAACTCGACCGGGTCCACGCCCTGCCAGTGCAAATGGCTGGGGTCGAAGTTGAAGCCGAACTCTTCGCGGTTGTCTAGCGCGTCGAGCGCCCGCTGAGCCGTGTACAGATCGAAGGCAATTTCGGTCGGATGCACCTCCAGCGCGAACTTCACGCCGCATTCGCCGAATACATCCAAGATCGGATTGAACCGCTCGGCCAGCAGATCGAAGCCCGCGTCGATCATGCTCGGCGGCACCGGCGGAAATGAGTAGTTCAAGTGCCAGATGCTAGAACCGGTGAAGCCGTTGACGACGCCCACGCCCAGCTTTTGAGCCGCCCGCGCCGTGTTCTTCAACTCGTCCGCGGCACGCTTGTTCACGCCCGCCGGTTCGCCGTCGCCCCACACGTACGGCGGCAGAATGGCCTTGTGTCGCGAGTCGATCGTGTCGAGCACGGCCTGGCCGACCAAGTGGGCACTAATCGCCTGGCATTGCAGATCGTGGCTCTCCAACAACTCCCGTTTGCGGGCGCAATAGCCATCGTCGGCCAGCGCCTTGTCCACCTCGAAATGATCGCCCCAGCAGGCCAACTCGATGCCGTCGTAACCGAACTCCTTTGTCTTGCGAGCCATCTCGTCCTGCTTCAAATCGGCCCACTGCCCAGTGAACAAGGTAACTAGTCGCGCCATGGTGTGCTCCTTTACGATATGTCAAACCGAGTAGCTGAAGTCGCAAGACTTCAGGCCGGCCAAATTCTGGCGAATTCGGCTACTGCGATGGATTTCGACCAGCCGCTATTCTGACGATCCGGCGGCCGTTCTGCAACCGCCGTGCTATAATTGCGCGAGCCAGCCGGGCGGGGAAATCGCGACTTTGTCGAAAGGCCGAATCATGTCAGCCGCAACCGTTGTTCGGACCCTGGCCGTGCTGCTCGCCGGGCTGCCGGCCGCACTAACCGCCGCGGCGCCGCGAGTGGACTTGGAATTGGTCACGGAGAAGGGATTTCCGATCACCGGCGCTCAGCAGTGGATTCAGGCGCTCCAAGGCGTCGGAGCCGGCGACATCCGCATCCGTGCGGCCAACCCGGGCGACCAATGGAGCATCACCAACCGCGGCACCGAACAATCGCCGGCGTATCACGTGGTCGGCATCTTGACCGCCGACAGCGTGCTGCGATTGCCCGGCGGTTCGTTTCGCATGGGCGACCGCGCGGGCATCTCGACCTGGATTAAGAAACTTCAGGAAGGGGGCGAGGAAGGGCTGTCGGCCAAGCCGGGCGCGTTTGGCTTGACCGGCAAGCAACTGGTGGCCGTGCACGAACAACTGGCCGCGCTCCTCTCGTTTGAGACCAAAGGCAAACGCATCGGCGACGTGGCCCGCGAACTGGCCCGCTCGTTGCCGCTGGAAGTCGCCGTCGACGCCGCTGCCCAGCGCGTGTTCGCCGCCGATCAAACGCCCGTCGCCGAAGAATTGCAAGGCGTCAGTTGCGGTACGGCACTGGCCGCCATCTTGCGGCCGCTCGGGTTAGTATTTCTGCCCGAGAAGCAAAGCGGCGGCGACGTGCGGCTGCTGATCACCGACGTTCGCAGCACCGAACAATCCTGGCCGGTCGGTTGGCCGCCCGACAAGGCACCTCTGCAAGTGATGCCGGACCTGTTCAAAACGCTGAACGTCGAGATCGAAGGCACGCCGCTGGCTGAAGCCCTGCCCGCCATCCAAGGCCGCTTGAAGGTGCCGTTCCTCTTCGATCACAATTCACTGGCCCGGCATCGCATCGACCCGGCCCAAGTCAAAGTCTCGATACCGCCAGGCAATTCGTACTACAAAAAGATCCTCGACACGGTGCTGGGCCAAGCGAAACTGAAAAGCGAAATCCGCGTCGACGAAGCGGGGCAGCCGTTCATCTGGATTTCGACGGTTTTCAAGTAGGTCATTTGTCATTTGTCATTTGCAAGAACAGTGGCCGATCGACCATCCTAACAAATGACAAATGACAAATGACAAACCCATATTCACCGGCCCCGAATTCGTCGCCACGCTCATTGACCTCGGCATCGCGCACGTTGTCTGGTTACCCGATACGGCGCTGGGGCCGTGGGAGGAGGCACTGGAGTCGTCGCCGCACGTCGAGTTGATTCGCGTGTGCCGTGAGGGCGAGGCGTGGCCGTTGGCGGCCGGGTTGCATTTGGGAGGCAAATCGCCGCTGGTCGTGATGCAGACGACCGGGCTGTTCGAATCGGGCGATTCGCTGCGCAACGTGCTGTTCGATTTGAAGCTGCCGATCTTCGCGCTGATCGGCGTGCGTAGTTGGCTGGCGAAAGACTCAACCGACACAGCGCGGAAATTCACACAGCCGATCCTCGACGCCTGGGGCATCGACTGCCAGTGGATCAACTCGCCGGATGAAAAACCAAAACTGGCCGCCCACTATCGCAGCTGCCGCCAAGCCGACAAACCCGGCGCGATCCTAATGGCAGAAGCCTAACCGTCCCGCGCCCCATCCGTCCCGTTCGTCCTCTAAGTCCCATTGACCTCAAAGCCAACGGATTCCGATGATAAACACCCAACCGCCGGACCCCGCCGCCCCACATCAAACCCCGCGCGGCATCCCCGTGATCGACGCCCTGCAAGTGCTCATCAATCTTCGCCGCGACGATCAGATGGTGGTGACCAACCAAGGCTCATCGCGCATTTGGCCGAAACTGAGCGAAAATCCACTTGACTTGCACTACAACCCGTCGGCCATGGGCGGCGCGATTCCGCTGGGGCTCGGCTTGGCACTGGCCCAGCCGCAGCGCGAGGTGCTGGTCGTGTCGGGCGACGGTTCGCTGCTGATGAATTTGGGCTCGCTAGTCACCGTCATCGGCACCGGCGTGACAAACCTAAGCATCGTGTTACTGGACAACGGCATCTACGAAATCACCGGCGGTCAAAAGACAGCCGCCGCCAACGCCGACGTAGACTACGCCGGCCTAGCCCGCGCCGCCGGCTTCCCCAACGTCACCCAATTCTGGGACCTTACCGATTGGCAACACCGCGCCGCCATCATCCTCTCCCAACGCGGCCCGCGCTTCATCTGGCTACAAGTCGCCCCCGCCCCACCCGCCGACCTCCGCCACCCCTCGCCACCAATGCCGCAGCAACTCGAACGCCTGCAATCAGCCCTGCAATTGTAGCGGCGCGGCCAATGCACTCATCACGGTTCGCCATGTCAGCAGGCCCGCGTGTCCATCGCCTTAGATATCCGATTTACCTGGCAATCGGTGTTCTGCACGTTCCGCCCAGCGCGACCCGCTGAACAACGAACGCCGCTTTATCCGTCTGCGCCTAACCGGCGCTCCCGCGACCTTGGCGATCAGGGTACAATACACTCGTCCATGATTCGGATGACGTGCTTGGCGAGGATTGAGTCCTGAAGGGAAACACGTATGAATAATTCCGTGGCCCAAATGTCGAAGGATGAGTTTCGCGAATTGATCGAAACGGTCGTCGAGCAAAAGCTGCTGGATCTGCTCGGCGATCCGGATGAAGACTTGGAATTGCGTAAGGCGGTCCGGACGCGATTGGAACGTCAAAGGCAGGCGGTGGCCGCTGGCGAGCGTGGCCGTTCGATAGACGATCTCGCGAACGAATTGGGATTGGGGTAGTCCCGTGTATGAATTGCGTATTCTCGAGTCCGCGGCTCGCGATCTGCAAAAACTCGATGCGCAGATCGCCCGGCGAATACTCGCTAGGCTCCGTTGGCTTGCCGAGAATTTCGACAACCTTCGCCCGGAAGCCCTGGCCGGCAACATGGCCGGTTTGTTCAAGTTGCGCGTCGGCGACTACCGTGTGATCTACGAAACATTGCCAGAAGATCGAGTGATCGTAGTTCACCTAATTGGACACCGACGCGAAGTCTACCGACGACGCTAACGAAGCATGGCTGACGATTTCCAACACGATGTGTTTCTCAGCCACAGCGCCAAGGACAAGGCGGTGGTGCGCGAGGTGGCGGAGCGGTTGCAGCGGGACGGGCTGAAGGTCTGGTTCGATGAGTGGGAGATCAAGCCGGGCGAAAGCATCCCGTCGAAGATCGAGCACGGGCTGGAGCACTCGCGCGTGCTGGTGCTCTGCATGTCGGCCCATGCGTTCGGCTCGGACTGGGCGCAGTTGGAGGCCGGCACGTTCCGGTTTCGCGACCCGCTGAACAAGGACCGCCGCTTCATTCCCCTGCGGATCGACGAAGCCCGCATCAAAGGCTCCCTGGCGAAATTCCTTTACATTGACTGGCTCCAGGAGGACCACGAGCAGCAGTATCTGAGGCTGCTCGAATCCTGCCGCTGTCCAGCACGTAGCTTACCACGGATTGAAGAATTACCTGCTTTAGGCGAACCTACTAGATTTGGTCGATTACGACTACAGTTCAAGACCCACAGAGATTTTGTTTGCCAAATCGCCGTAAACGCAAATGCAGATCTAGTCGCGACCGTTTCCCCAGATCAAACAACACGCATATGGAACGCCGTTACTGGCAAGTGCATTAGGACTTTGGTTGGACATTCGGATGGTACGGCAAGCGTCGCAATTACAAAAGACGGTCGCGCCGTTGCCGCCGGGGGCAATCGATTCGATGCGGCGATTTGTGTATGGGATACGTTAAGTGGTGAATTGCTTGCACGTTTTGAAGGACACACAAGCCGTGTTGGCGCCGTCGCGATCTCCAATGACTCACGCCTCGTTGTAAGCGGAAGTCAGGATGGCGTTGTCCGACTCTGGTCGGTACAGTCAGGGAATCGCAATTACGTTCTTCGGCAGCATCACGGCGATATCTCATCCCTAGCGATAAGCACATCAACAGCTCAGTTCGTGTCGGCATCTGCTGATGGGACATTGAGTGTCTGGGACACTAACGCCGGAGCACTCCTGGGTGTACTCGAAGGTCATCGAGGCCCGGTGACTGCCGTTTCATTGTCTATGGATGGTAATACGGCGGTTTCCTGCTCTCACGATATGACTTTGCGCGTTTGGGATCTACGCAATCGCCGCTGCATCGCAGTGCTCGAGGGACACACTGGCTCCGTAGATTCGGTAGCAGTCAACATGGACGCGAACGTATTCGTATCCTATTCAAACGACGGGACTGTGCGATATTGGGATGGCAGTCGCGGTCACTGCGTTGCAATTTTAGTTGGAGAAAGTGGAACAGGGAAGACGGGGCTTTCCAAACGTCTGGCATCGAGTGGCTGGGACTCAAGTGACTCCACAGTCGGTGCCTGGGCGACACAATGGAAGCTGCCCGTGTCTTCGGGCGCAGGCGTCGAGCGGGAAATCTGGCTCTGGGATTTCGGCGGCCAGGCGGACCAGCGGTTGATTCACCAGCTTTACATGGATGAAACCGCGCTGGCGGTGCTGGTCTTCGACGGCCAAAAGGAAGATCTTTTCGAAACGCTGGGCCAGTGGGACCGAGATCTCACCCGCGCCTCGCGCAAGGAGTTCGCCAAACTGTTGGTCGCCGGGCGCGTGGATGCCGGCGGCCTGCGCGCCAGCCGGAGCGAGGTCGAGAAGTTTGTGGCAGAGCACAAGTTCCGGGGCTTTCTGGAAACGAGCGCGAAGAAAAACCTGGGTTGCGAGGAACTCAAGCAGGCCATCCTCGCTGCCGTCAACTGGGACGAACTTCCCTGCCGCACCACGGAGGTGCTTTTCAAGCGGCTCAAGGAGGAGATAATCCGCCTCAAGGATGAAGGCCGGGTGCTGCTGCGCTTCAACGAACTGCGCGAGACGCTACAACTGCGGCTGTCCGGCGAGTTCAAACGATTCGCCGACGAGGAATTGAGGGCGGTGCTGACGCTGCTGGCCGGTCCCGGAGTGGTATGGGAGTTGGCGTTCGGCAGTTGGGTGCTGCTCCAGCCGGAGCGGATCAACGCCTACGCCCAGGCCGTGATCCGCACGTTGCAGGCGGACGAACACCAACGCGGCTGCCTGATGGAAGAGCGGGTCTTGCAGGGCGACCTGATGTATGAATCCACGATGCCGCGGCTCGGCGGCGAGGAGGAACGGTTCGTCCTGCTGGCCATGCACCAGACGCTAGTGGAACGCGGTCTGTGCCTGCGGCAGCCGACTTCCAAGGGAAACCTGCTGGTGTTCCCCAGCTACTACCGTCGCGAGCGGCCGAAGCAAGTAAAATTCCCGGCGGTGCTGGTGAACTATCGGTTCACGGGATTTCTGGACGAGATCTATGCCACCCTGGTCGTGCGGCTGCACCACAGCGAGGCTTTCGAACAGGATCAGCTCTGGCGCTACGGTGCCGATTTCAAGACGAACACCGGAAAGCAACTCGGCGTGAAGCTGACTCGGCGCGCGCCGGGCGTGGGCGAACTGGAGGTGTATTTCGATCCAGCCGTCTCGATGGAAGAGAAAATCATCTTCAGCAAATACGTCCACGAGCATCTGTTGCAACACGCTCGGGAAGTGGAGCGTCTGCGGCACTACGTGTGCAAGTGTGGAACGCCCGTCGGTAATCGCGAGGTGGCGATGCAACGGCTGAACGACTGGCTGCGCGGCCGGCCACCGCAGCCCGACGCGCCGAAAAGTCGCAAGGGCAAAGAAAAGCCGCCGAGCATCATCTGCGTGGGCTGCGAGCAGCGGGTGCAACTCTGGGACGAGATGGAGCAGTCTTTCGCCAGCCCCGAAATTCAGCAGCGCGTGCGCGACATGCAGGAGGAGTCCACAATCGAACTGAGCAACCAGAGCAAGGAACGTGCGCTGGTGGGCGAGGTGATCTCCACCGTGGCGCTCGCGAACCAGATCAGCCGGGAGTTCAACGTCAGCGACCAAGGCATCGACATGGAGATCGAGTTCACCGACGACGCTCACGAGGCCACCGGCTCAAAGCTCTACCTGCAACTCAAGTCGGGCGATTCCTACACGCGCAAACGAAAGAAGGACGGTGCGGAAATCTTCACGATCAAGAACGAGCGCCACGCCCGGTATTGGATGGCACAGGCGTTCCCCGTGTTGCTGGTGATCCGAAATTCCGAAGGCGAAGTCCGCTGGATGGAAGTCCGCGACTGGCTGAAACGCGCTACCGATAGCAGCAAGACGCCGGTGAAGCAAATCGTCTTCACGGGCGAACGTTTCGACGTGATGAGCGTGCGCCGTTGGCGAGATAGAGCGTTAGGCCAGGGCGTGCAGTAGAGGCTATGTGCCACAGGCGACCGTTGCTTGCGGTTGCGGCAAGGCGAGCGCCTTCCTCACTGAATCACCGCATACTTCCTGCATGCCTTGGACGCGGCACACGCTCACGCCGGAACGGAGTCGGACACGAAGAATTGGGGCGAAGGCAGCGACCGGCCTTCCTGTTCCCACGTTTCGATCAATAGATCGAGCACTTCTTGGCCGTTCTTGGCCGCTTCTTCGTAGGTCGTTCCATGCGTTCGATTGCAGGGAAACTCCGGTAGCGTAACGACAAAGACTTGGTCCTCTTCGGACCACTCAATGAACATGCGATATCGGGACGTCATGGGGATCTCTCCGCTTTCCTGATGATTTGGCGGACATCTTTTTCCTGATAAGGCTTGGCGTCATCGCCATCGTGGCCCGAGACAGTAATCGACTCTTCCAACTTGGCATGCGACCAAACGGTGTGGCTACCCTTTCCCGCGCGCATCGCGAAGCCCGCTCGTTGAAGCATACTCTTCAATTCGCGAATCGTCTTGGGCATGCTCAGCTCCTGGCAACTCACCACTAATTGTACACGGAAAATCAGTGGCGCCCGAGCCCTTCAGCGGGCTGCGGTGTGACCGGAGGCCGGTTTTTCCTGATGACGAGGGCCATTTTTGCCGTCGTGCGGTCGCAGTTTGTGAACGACACGTCGGCCGCGTTTACCGCACTGGCCGGTCTCGACCTAGCAGGCCGGGTCGGCGAGAATTGTATATTGAAAATACTGTATCTTGGACGATCCTGTCGGATCAGTGACCACGAGAGGATTTCACCATGCAAAGGCCCGGCTATCTCGAAGTGACATTCCGGGGCGGAAAGCCGTTGGCGGCATACTATTATCTGCCGCGCCGCGCCGACGACAAATCGGTTCGCGTCGAAAAACACGGTCCCGGCTTGTTGGTCGATCTTTCGGCAGACGGACGTCCGCTGGGGGTTGAGATCGCGATTCCGGCGCTGGTGACCGTCGAGTCGCTCAACGCCGTGCTGGAATCATACGGCCTACACCCGATCGACCCGGTCGAACTTGCGCCGCTGAATCAGGCCGCTTAGCGGCGGAGCACCGGATCGACAAGTGGAGAGAGCAATGTGGGCCAAGCTGTTTGAACCGGCAATGATCCTGCCTCCCAAGCACGCGCGGCTGTTTCGCGAGGCGGTCTGGTACCTTTCCGATCAGATTGGCTGGGAGGAGTGGGAGGACTTGTGGGGTGACGACGTGTCCGTGTTCGACCGGCTTACACAAGCACAGAAACAGAGCGTGCTGCTGGAAGTTACGCGAGCGTTGCTCGACGAGCGTGCGGAGGCTCCTCCGGTGACCGCCGTGCGTGCGGCCGCGGTGGATCAGGTGTATCGGACGATCGAAGACATGATTACGTTCGATATCGAAACGGACGGTGGTACGCATACGCGCGAGATGCTGCTGGGTGCAATGGATGAGGCTAACTATTGGGAGAATGTGAACCGTAGTCTGCCGCCTGACGAGCGACCGGTCATGCGGCCATTGCCTACATGTTCGGATATCAACGAGTGGGCGGACCTCCTTGAAAGTTTGCGAACGACCGTGCTGGAGGACCGCGACTTCGACATGGACGCTCAGTTCGGTGACATGGCCCCTGAGGCGGCGGCAGATCTGAAACGGCTGATGAGCATTACCCCCGACTACTTCACGCACGTTCCCGACGATCCGACGGCGGAACGACTCCGGCAAATCCGGCGCGAACGGCTCGATTTGGTTGGGAGCAAGTGAGGTTTGCTCTCGACAAAGGCTGCATGCGTCCCTCGCTTCATCTGGCTACAAGTCGTGCCCGCCTCGGCAGCCGACCTACGTCATCCTTCGCCACCAATGCCTCAACAGATCGCATTTCACTGCTCCAGCGACTTCAAGTGATCGAGCACCTCTGCGGTAGTCAGGCCCCGTTCGTTGGAATGCTTGCGACGTTTCATTTCTTCGGGGTCAAAATGTGCGGCAGCCTGTGCGTATGCTGCCGAGGTTCGATCGGCTGCCGGTGAGAAGTAGCCGATGATTCGTCCGTCTTCGTCGCGGATCTCCGTCAGGGAGTTGAGACTTGCAAGCGATTGCTGGAGAGAATTGTCTGCTGTTATCGTGTTCATGCTAAGTCCTCGGATGGAGGAATTGACCGTTTCGCATTCTATCTAATCGTATCTTGCGGCATCGCCGATCTGCAAGGGAAGTCACGTCACTTGACCTTCGTCATTTCAAACAGATTTGTCGCCTGCGGCCCAAGGAATCCCTCGAATCGCGTCTCGCGGCGCGTGGTGGGGTCAGGGACTTGGCCGCGCTCGGCGAGTTCGAAGTAGGCGTAGGTCCAGGGGATGTTGGTCGGCTGGCCGGCGGCGCGGACGGCGACGTCGATGGTGACGGCTTCGGTGGCGGTTTGGCGGAGCTTCGAGCCGCGCTCGCCTTCGATCTCGGACTTCATCGGCACGCCGGCGCGCTGGAGAGCGGCGATCGTTTTTTCGATGTCGTTGAGTTGTTCGACGCCGTGCGAGTTGATCAGCGATGTGAAGTGGTTGACGTTGTAGCCGTGCACCAGCACCCACGCGGCGTATTGGCTGGTCTTGCTCAGCGCCAACACGTCGTCCTTTTCCGGCAGTTGCCACGGCAGTTCGTGGAACTGCCGTACGACTGCGTCCATCAGTTGCGTTCGCCCGGTTAGGCAACTCCCGGTAGATAAACTAACCGTAGCCGAACTCGTGAGAGTTCGGGGACCGGAAGTCTCACGACTTCCGCTACTACGTGGTGGTAGGCCATTTCCTGGGAGTTGCCTTAGCGTGCCGCCATCGAGTGCCATGAGCGCGGCCAGCGTTTCATCGGCTAGCGGCTCGCGGTGGGATTGCAGCGTGCGCTGGATTCGCTCGCGCGCATCGTCGTTCAACTCCCACACTTTCAATTCGGAGATAAACAGTTTCGGGAATTGTGAGTTGGCGTGTTGATAGTGAATCGCACTGAGCTGCTTGTCCTCGAAATGATAACTGCCGGCGGCGCGATAGCCGAGTGCTTCGAAGATCCGCGAGAGGCTGACGATGCCTGTGGTCGGCCGCTGGCAGGCGAACGTGCGGAAAGCAATGTCGTCGTTCACAAACGTGGCGCCGGCCTGGGAGATCACTTGTTCGTACGTCCCCACATACGAGACCCGCTGCCGGTAGAGGTCCCACAAGATGTCGAACAACTCCAACGCAAATCGTTCCCGCTCGTTGGCCGCCGCGATTGCTTGATGCGGACCATTACCCTTCGATGCGGTGTCGGCCATAACATTCTCCTAATCGTGCTTGTAATAGAGAAACCCATCCTCCGCGCCCACGACGAGATTTGGCTTTCCGTTTCGGTCCCAGTCAACCGCGGTGGGACTTGTGGTGTGCGCGGCGATGCGGCGCGTGTCGAGCGGGCCGGCGTCCTGGAATACGTACTTGCCGGAACCGTCGGTGATGTTGCGTAGGAAGTTGACGTTCGTGCTGCTGTTGACCAGCAGATCCAGCCTCCCGTCACCGTCCCAATCGACAATGCACAGTTTGCGGCGGCCGCTGGCGCCGGCCTCGCCGATGTTTAGCCGCATCAGGCCGCTGTCTTTGATCTGCGGATCGTGTCGCGAGTTGAACGCCGAGGGACCATGCGACTCGAAGATTCGTTGGCCGGGCAACAGCATCAGTTCGCCGTCGCGACGCGTGCGCTCGAAGAACGACAGGTAACCCTCGTAATCGAGCATCACTAAATCAGTCAATCCGTCTTTGTTCCAGTCGATCGCAAGCGGCGTGGTCCGCCATTGTGTGGCCAGTTCGCGCGGCGCCGGGTCCCACCAATTCCACGCCGGTTTTGGCGGCTGGCCGGGCCAAACGACCTCGATCGGTTGAGCTGCCGTCAGTTGCGGCACGGTGCGCGTGCCGACGTTGCGATACCAAACGACCTTGCCCCAGATCGAATTCACCACCAAATCCGGCAAGCCGTCGTGGTCCCAGTCGGCGACTGAAAGCGTCGTGTAGCCCCACTTCTTTTCACAAGGCCCTTGGATCGAACCGTTGGGGCCGGCCATGATGCGGATGACTTCGCCGTCAGTGGCCAACAACTTCGGCGCGGACCATTTTGGCGTGACATTCTTTGAAGGTGACAGATTCTCGAAGTAGCCGATGTAACCGGCCGAGTTGCCGCAGAGCAGATCTTCGTCGCCGTCGCTGTCCCAATCGAAACTGACGGGCGTGGCCAGCGCGCCGAATTTCACTTCGTCCGCCTGTTGTTGGAAGTAACGCGGCGGCAAGAGTTGCGGCAGGCCATCGATAACCTTGCCCGTGTGTTCGACCAGCGCGACTCGGCCGTCTTCATCGCCGACAATCAAATCCATGTCGCCGTCGCGGTCCCAATCGATGGCCACGGGCGTGATCATGCACAAGTCCATATGAATCGGCAGGCGACGCCCCTCGGCATATCGCGGCGCGGTTCGCGTGCCGACGTTCTGAAAATACGTGAAGCCGTCGATGAACTCGCCGCACAAGATGTCCAAGTCGCCGTCGCTGTCGAAGTCCGCCAGATTCGGCGACGGCATGCCGAACACGTCGATCGGCCAGCCACCCGCTTCGATCTTCACCGGGTCGGCAAACGTCGGATCGCTGGTCGCCGTGTTCCGCAGCAAGTACACGTAGCCGTGCAGCGCGCCGCGCGTCCAATGGCCTTGCTTGTCGAAGGCGTTGTCCCAGCCGTACTCGGTCCAGTCGCCGATGCCCACGATCAAATCCAGCCGCCCATCGCCGTCGTAGTCCGCGTATCGCCATTGATTCGCGCGGATGCGGCCATTGTGGAATTGCGCAGCGACCGGCAATTTCACTTCGTCGTCCAATTGCCGTTTCAAAAAATCGCGGTACTCAACGCCCGGAGCCAGCACGCGCGGCTGGCGGTCGATGTATGACACTTGCACGTTTTTCGGGCCCGCCGAGATTCGCACGGCCGGCTTGAACACCGGCATCTTCGCATCGCCGCCGGGATTCTCAAAGAAATACGTTCCGTTGTACGGCACGTCGGGACAAGCCACGACCAAATCCAAATCGCCGTCGCCGTCGTAATCCATCGGCAGCGGCCACGCCCACAGCCCGACTCCCAAATCAACAACCAGCCCCGGGTGGTTGTACTTCAGCCGCTGTAACTCGCCCGAGTTTCCAGTCGCGACAAGACTCACCGGTAGCAAGAACAAGCTTAAGAGGCAACACGTGCGAAGATGATTCAAGGTTTGGTCTCTGAGTGGAAATCTATATGGATTGCCCAAACGCTCGACGCAGTTTCGACATTATCCGCAGGTTGATCTCGGTCGTCAATCAGCCGGACTTGGCCTCGCAGTGAGATCTCTTGTCGATGTGAGAAAATTGAGTAGTCTTCTGTAATGAGCCAAAGCCTGCGAGTTCTGGAACTGTTCTGCGGTATCGGCGGTTGCTCGGCGGCATTGGGAGCGGCCGCTGACGTCGCAGCCGCCATCGACATCAACCAAAGGGCGTTGAGCGTTTACACTCGCAACTTCAGGCACGCGCCGACGGCTCGCGAAATTGCGTCGATCCCGGCAGCGATCTTTCGCCAGTGGGACGCGGACCTGTGGTGGCTGTCGCCGCC
>JBGTKH010000447.1:0-10585 GCA_041744735.1 Pirellulaceae bacterium
GTAACGCTCGCGCAGCTTGTCCGGCTCCTGTTGAATGTCGAACGCGTCGCGAGCCCGGCCCGATGTTAACAACTCGTAGGCCTGCCGCTGATAGCTGTCGAATCGCAGCAAGGCGTCCGTGCGCTGTTGGGCGGCGAAGTGTTGTTCCAGTTGCGCCAACAGCGACTCGCGCTGTTGCAATCGCAACGGCGGCAAATCCGTCAGCCGCAGCCCGTCGATCTTGTAGCCCGCGTCGCTCGGGTCGCCCACGAAACGATCCGGGTCCCATTGGCTGCCCGCAATTCCGCCCGTCTGCCCGGCTGGCGTGACATTCTCGTTCAGCCGCATCATGTCGGGAATCCACACGGTGCTTAGCGGCGGCAACACGTCGCTCGGCTTCTTCATCTTCACGATCGAGCCGAAGTACGGCCAATCGGTCGGCTGAATCGTCCGCGAGTTGGGGCCCTGATACTTGTAACCGGTCAGCACCCAATAGCCGCTGGAGTCGTGGTTGTTGTCGTTGGTCGAAATCGAGCGGACCACCGCCAGCTTGTCCGCCATCCGCGCCGTGCGCGGCAGCAATTCGCAGAACTGAATCCCCGGCACGTTGGTCGAGATCGGCTTGAAGACGCCGCGGATTTCTGCCGGAGCGTCGGGCTTGGGATCGAACGTCTCATGCTGCGGCGGCCCGCCGGCCAGATAGAGAAAGATGACGCTCTTCGCGCGGCCAAACGTCTTGTCGGTCGGCAGCACGCCCAGCGGCGCCGACTCCGTCGCCCGCAGCAAGCTCGGCAGTGACAACCCCAGCACGCTCAGCCCGCCAACCTGCAACAACTCGCGGCGGCTAATCCCGTCGCACAACTTTGCCGCACGTCCGTGGATCGACAACATCGGAAGACTCCTTTGTTTAACCGCAGGCCCATCGGAGGCTGGAAAAAATTTGACGTGCCATCGTAAGATAAAGTACTTAGTACTCGGTACTGCATCCTGTTTGTCGTTGGCCCGCGCTAGAAAGCAATTTAACCGTGTCGCCGCGGCAACACAAGCTTTTCTCTCAATGTCCTCCAGGTCCGATCCTTAAGGTCTGGCACGTCAAGACGTAACTTTGTTCCAGATCAACGGGGACCGCGCCGAACGGACTGAGCCACAGAGGCAGCGTCGGCAGCGCATCGCCGACGTTAAGCGGCTCAATCCACACATCCAACGCGAATTCGTCAGCGACATCGCAACGAGTTCGATAAGCCGCCGCATAGATATCGGTTTTCTGAATTGACTCATACGCGTCGGTGGTAAACACGTCCAGCAGTTCGCTGTGCAGGTCGGCGCGTCGCACGGTAACGATGTCCACGACCATCACACAAACGCCGCTTTGCAGGTACGCCGCGCATTTTGTCGCAAACGCCGGCCGGTGCGCGGGGCGATCCTTGTTGGCTGGGCTGACCAATTCGATCGCCGCCACCAATCTTGGACCTGCTTCATCGTTGATAATCTGAACCTCGAACACATCGAAGCCGGCGCTGTCCAACGGGATCGTCATCGTGGGCAACGCCGGCGACCAGACAAGCGTGGCCGTATGTTCCGCGTCCGCGCTGCTGATGCGCTGTTCCTCGAACGCAGCCACGTCGATCTCGACCTCCGTGCCTTGCCGCACATGCGGTTCCGCAAAATAACGCGGCGGCAACTGTTCGTTCAACTGATCGACAATCGAACTGGCCCACTTACTATGAAATCCTTCCCAGTGCCGCTGAACGCTCAAGGGCGGATGGAAGTGGTCGAGTAACGGCATGGTTCACTCCAAACTCTACGGCAGCGGATTCTTCATGGCGCGACAACCTCGCGGACGATCAGTGTATATTTCCAGCCGCCGATCCGATCTCGCGCTCGTTCCAGCCGAAATTGGCGGCCGAACACGTCGGACGTCAGCCAGCCATCAACCGCTGTCGCGGCGCAGTAACCTTCGGGACGGTGATGAAAGACGGTGAATTGCACTTCGTCGCCGCGAGCGTCGATCAGCCAGTACTCGCCAATGCCGGCTTGGTAATAGGTCGCGGGCAGAATCTCGGTGTCTTTGTGAATTGAACTGGTGCTGACCACTTCCATCACCCAGTCCGGGCTGCCTCGCATCTCCAAGAAATCATCGTCATCACGAATCGACGGCACGAGAATCGCCCGCCCGCTTTCCAAACATTCCCAACTCGCAAACGTTCCATCCGGCTCCGTGGATAGGTCTGCTTCATCGTTGGTGAGCCAAAGGCCGTCGGGATAGTACTTGCCGAGATCCATCGCCCGGATGAATTCGCCAATCACGCGATTGATCTCGGACTTCACCTGATTGTGCGATTCCAATTTCTCTGGGCTCATGTCTACCAGCACCTCCCCATTCATATAGCAAATGCGGCCTCGCTCGGGAAACTCGCCCGAAGTGACCCACGCACGAAATCCCTCCAGCTTGCGCGCCTCTTCGGGAACTGAGATTTGCAGGTCGTCGTAGATGCTATGAACAATCATCAGATGGACTCCGGTAGCTGCATTCGCTGCAACGGATATTCTACTCGTTGCCGTTTGGATTATCGAGATCGCACCGTCCCGCACACCGGTCGCAAAGCGGGCCGCTGCTAGTCTACGCGTTGGGCCGATAACTGGCCTTGCCAGGAATCTGCGTGCGGATGCTCAGCAGCAGCGTGCCGCAGGTGACGTACAGCGTGCGCAGGTCCTCGCCGCCGAACGTGCAGTTGGTAATCGTGTCTTCGGGCGTTTCGCGGAAGGCGACCAGTTTGCCTGTGGGCGAAATCACGTGAATGCCGGGGCGCGTGTCGAGCGTTTCGCTGGTGTTGCGCGTCTTGTGCAGACCGGCCGCGACGTACAAGTTCCCCTCGGCGTCGATGCACATGCCGTCGCCGCTGCGGCCGGGGTAGAAGTTGATCAGCACCCGCTCGTTGGCCACCGAACCATCGGCTTGCAAGTCGTAAGCACGAATGTCGCGATGACGATCGGCGTCGGGATGAGCTTCGATCAGATACAGCGTCTTGTTGTCCGGCGAAGTGACGATGCCGTTGGGCATGTGGACGTGAGGCCAATGCAGAATCTGCGCCAGCTTGCCATCGGTGTCGATGCGATACACGGCGTTGACATTTCCCTTCGTTGGGTCATCGACGCCGGGCCGCGACGTGAAGCACACGCGACCCTTGTCATCCACGCACAGATCGTTGGGCGCGGCCAGCGGAAACCCGTTGAACTTGTCGGCCAGCACTTCGATCTGGCCGGTCTTCATGTCGGTACGAGTCACTCGGCCCGCGCCCCCTTCGCACGCCAGCAGCCGGCCTTGCGGGTCGAAGTATAAACCGTTCGTCTCGTTGCTCGGATGGCGAAACACTGACAACTGTTTAGCCTTCGGGTCCCATTTAAGAATCTTGCTCGCCGCGGTGTTCGTAAAGAATAGGTTACCGGCCCGATCCGCCGCCGGGCCTTCCGTGAAGACCTTTTGATCTTCGACCTTTGTCAAGACTTGCACGTCGCCGAGATATTTTTCCGTGGCCAACCCCGCGTACTTGTCGGCATTCGCGGCGGCATGTGCGCGGGCAACGGGGAAAGTTGAGCCGGCGGTCAACGCCACTCCAGCGGAGGCTACACCTTTCAAGAACGTACGTCGAGACATCGATGGATGGAGAGGGCTGAGCGGATTCATGGTGACCTCGTGCGGGACTATCGAGTTGCGATGACATTCAATTTAAACGACCGACTATCTTAACAAACTCAAATCGCCGCGACTGCCATCACATCAAACAAAGGTTTACGCCAAGTTTGTCCATTATTCAATCCACTTTAGACTCTAGTGCTTTGTCAAAGCTTAGTTTTAGGGTTGGCCAACTTCGTGGCGTAAGCTTCCAGCGTGCGTTTCTGGGATGACATCGGATTGGCAAGCAGCATGCTTACCCCACTTTTTAGCTTTGACGAAGCACTAGCTACGCGGCGCGGCACGTCAATCAACGAAAACTCTCTCACCCGCACATTTTGCCGGCTCGCCGCAGAATGAACTTGCATTCGCACCGTTTCTTCGGATAGTACAGTTCGCACGGCACAATTGCCGAAGTTGGCAACAAGATGCAATTCCGACGCAGCGGACAGCGCGACGAACGCCGTCGCCGAGTGATGATCGAGGAACGAATCGCGGACGCCGAATCCGCCGACGAACAGGCCGCGCGCACACCAGCCAAATCGGCCGAGGGCGCCGCCGCTACGTCCGCTCGCCGTTATACTCCAGCGGCACTGGCCGACCATCAGCCGCGAATCACGGATTTTCTCCCCAAGCGCCCGTGGACGCTCGCTGTGCTAGTGCTAACCGGCTTGACGCTGATCGCCGGAGTGCTGGCATTGGCGGCTGCTGGCGGGACATGGGCGGGCACAATCAGCCGCGGCGATCTCTCGGCACTCGATCTTGCGGTTCGTGGCAACGTCGCGGCGTGGCTATCGTCATTGTTGCTCACGCTGGCCGCAGCCGGCAGCGCGTTCATCTTTGTCCTGCGCCAGCACAAAGTAGACGACTATCGAGGCCGCTATCGGCTGTGGCTGTGGGCCGCGGCCGCGCTGTTGCTCGGCAGCATTGACGCCACGGCACACGTGCACAACATCACACGCGGGCTGCTGGTCACACTGACCGGCACAAAGTTATATGGCGACGGATCGATCTGGTGGATGATCGTGTGCGCCGTTGTGTTCGGTGCTCTGGCTGTGCGAGTGCTGATTGAAATCTGGCCATGCCGAGCGTCCGCGACGGCGTGGATTTCGGCCGCCGTGTGTTACGCGATGGCTGCCGTCGTGAGTCTGAATCTGATCTTGGCAAACTCAGAAGCGTTGAACGTGATGGCAAGGTCGGCAGCGACGATGTTGGGACACCTCGGCGTGTTGTTCGCGGTTGTGTTTTACGCGCGGCACGTGTTCCTGGACGCTCAAGGCCAACTGCCCGTGGTTTCCGTAAGAAAGAAAAGGTCTCGCCGTGTGCAGGCGCCTTCACCATCAAAGGTCAACGAAGAGCCGGTCGAAGAGTCGCCTCGTCCTGTGAAACGCCGCGAGCGCGGCACGCTGACCCGCGTTGACGCGGCGCACGAGACGAGCACCACTCCGCGCAAACGTACTGATCTAGAAACGGCGCCAGCGGCCGACGAAGTCGAAACCGCGGACTCAGACGATTCGTCCGACGAATCTGAATCCGAGCAACTATCGCGCGCCGAACGCCGCCGCCTGCGCAAGAAAATGCGCCGCGATCAACGTCAGTCCAACTAACGACCCTTTGACGCGCGCCGCCATCAACCTCTAATCTGACCGATGATGGACTTGACCCACGCTACAAATCTATTCCTGGAACCGCCGCACGATGACTGTTCGCACACGTTTCGCTCCCAGCCCCACCGGCTATCTGCACATCGGCGGCGTCCGCACGGCGCTATTTAATTGGCTGTTCGCACGGCAACACGGCGGCCAGTTTCTGCTGCGGATCGACGACACCGACGCTCAGCGAAACGTGCAAGAAGCGTTGCAGCCGATTCTGGACGGTTTTCGCTGGCTGGGCATCGATTGGGATGAAGGACCCGAAGTGGGCGGGCCGCACGCGCCGTACTTTCAATCGCAACGTTCGGAGCGATACGCCGCTGCAGTGCGGCAACTGCTCGAAAGCGACTATGCTTATCGCGATTACGCGCGGCCCGAAGAACTGCAGGCCGAACGCGAAGCGGCGGAAAAGGAAAAACGTCCCTTCCTCTACAGCCGCCGCTGGATGGCAGAGACCGCCGAACAGGCCGCGCGGTTCGAGACCGACGGTCGGCAAGCAGTCGTGCGATTGAAGATTCCGCGCGAAGGCCAGTGTCGTTTCCGCGATCACATCCGCGGCGACGTGGCGTTCGATTGGGCTCAAGAGCAAGACCACGTCATTCAGCGGGCCGACGGCTCATGCCTGTACCATCTGGCCAGCGTCGTGGACGATTATGATTTCCAAATCACTCACGTGATCCGCGCCGTCGAGCATTTATCGAACACGCCCCGACAGATTTTTATTGCCCAATCGCTGGGCTACGAGCTTCCGCAGTACGCACACTTGCCATACGTCGCGGAACCGGGCAGCTCGAACAAGCTGAGCAAGCGCAAGCTGGATAAATACCTGAAGAACCCCGATTTCAAAAAACTTTACGATCACGGCCAGCAGATTGCCGCGGGCATCGGTCACGAGGTCGCCGCCGAAACGTTCAATCCGGTGATCGTCGACTTTTACAACACGGTCGGTTACTTGCCCGACGCGATCATCAACTATCTGCTGCTGCTCGGCTGGTCGCTGGACGACAAGACGGAAGGTTTCACGCGCGACGAGATGATCCGCCACTTCACGCTGGAGCGCGTCAACAAATCGCCGGCCAGTTTCGATCCCGCGAAACTGTGGGCCTTTCAAGACCGCCACATGCGCGCCGTGCCGGTCAAACGCAAAGTGGCCATGGTGCTGCCGTACTTGCAAAAGGCGGGGCTCGTCACATCGCCGCCGCCATGCGACGTGGGGCCGAAACTGGCGCAGATTCTAGAAGCCGCCGGCGACCGCATCAAAACGGCCGGCGACATTCTGGACTATCGCGAATTCTTCGTGCCCGACGACCAGTTGGTCTACGACGAAGTGGCATATGACAAGCGCCTGAGAAACGATTCGCAGGCCATCGGACTGCTGACCAAATTCCGACAAGAGTTAGCCGCCGCCGAGCCGTTCGAGGCCGCGGTGCTGGACAGTCTGATGAAGCAGATTGTTGAGCGAGAGGGGATCAAGATCGGCCAGATCATCCACGCCCTGCGCGTGGCCGTCACAGGGAAATCTATCGGCCTCGGTATGTTCGACGCGCTGGCCATCCTGGGCAAAGAGAGTTCCCTCCGCCGCATCGATCGGGCGCTGGAAGGACTGTAAGGCAAGTCCGGCTTATTAATGTACCCGTAGCCGAAGTCGCCAGACTTTGGAGGATCGGCCAAACTCTGGCGAGTTCGGCTACGCTGATTGGTACGTCTTTATCCGGGACTTGCCTAAGGCAAGCGTGAGGTGCGTCGATGAACGTGGACAAGATCCTCGATATTTTCAATCGGCATCAGGTGTCGTATCTGTTGCTAGGCGGGATGAACTTTCTGCTGCGCCACGCTCCGATCATCACCTACGACGTCGATCTGTGGATCGAAGACACGGACGAGAATCGCGGCCGTTGTGAAAACGCCTTGGCCGAGTTAAGCGCCGAATGGGGGCGGACGGAACACGACTGGAAACCCGTTGCGTCGAAGCCCGCGGGTTGGCTCGGCCAACAGCCCGTCTTCTGTCTCACAAGCCCGGACGGCGCGATTGACATATTTCGGTACGTCAAAGGCCTCGGCGATTGGCCAGCGTCATTCAAAACCGCGAATTGCGAACAGACGGCGGCCGGCATCGCCTACTTTGGACTCTCGGACGACGACATGCTACGATGCCAGTATGCGTTGGACGAGAGTCAGCGCAAGGTAGACCGCATTGCGACGCTCGAAGCGGCCTTAAAGAACAAGAAGAATTAAAGTGAATACGGACGAACTCAAGCAGCAAGAGGAAGCTCGCCGCGAAAAGTGCTGGGACCCACTGCAGCGTTGGCAAGTGCTGCAAAAAACGATCACGTGGGCGGAATCCCAGCACACGGTGCGTCGCAACACGCCCGCTGCCTGTTTGCAAGAGCAGGCGCGGAAACTTGCTCAACTCGCGCCCGAAAATCCGTGGTCGTCCTGAATCCGTGGCGAGAATGACGTTCATGAACGTTTTACTCGTGGATTTGAATCAAGATATAACGCTACGGCAATTATGGCACGTCGGTCTGCAATTGGTTAGCATGGAGCGCACCAACTTCACGAGGAGCCGATGTGATGCAACGACGCAGATTTCTACAGACAACGAGTGGTGCCGCACTGGCGTTTTCTCTTCATGCCACCGCGGGGTTAGTGCCAGGCACCGAATCGTCGGCCAGAATTAAAGTCGGCCAGATCGGCACCGCTCACGCACACGCGTCCGGAAAAATGGATGCGATGCGAAAGTTCGCCGATCTCTACGAAGTCCTGGGGATTGTTGAATCGGATGACAAGCGGCGAATGGCTCTGCAGAACAGTTCAACCTATCGCGGCGTGAAATGGATGAGCGAAGAGGAGTTGCTCGGAACTAAGGGATTGCAAGCCGTCGCCGTCGAGACCGAAGTGCGCGAGTTGGTTCCGACCGCCGCTCGCTGTGTGGCCGCCGGATTGCACGTGCATTTGGACAAGCCCGCGGGCGAATCGCTGCCGCAGTTTAAGAAGCTGCTCGACGACGCCACACGCCGCGGCCGAGTGATTCAGATGGGCTACATGTTCCGTTACAACCCGGCGTTTCAATTTCTGTTTCGCGCCGTGAAGGAAGGTTGGCTGGGCAATGTGTTTGAAGCTCACGGCGTGATCAGCAAAACGGTCGACGACGCCTCGCGCCGAAATCTGGCCGAGTACGCCGGTGGATCGATGTTCGAGTTGGGCTGTCACCTGATCGACGCGCTGGTCGCAGTGCTGGACAAGCCGGAAAAAGTGACGCCGTACGTTCGCCGCACGCGCGCCGATAAGGACGACTTGGCGGACAATCAACTGGCCGTGTTCGAGTACCCGCGGGCGACCGCGACGATTCGCAGTGCGCTGGTCGAAGTCGACGGCAACCGCCGCCGTCAGTTCGTCGTCTGCGGCGACAAAGGCACAATCGACATCCGCCCGCTGGAACCGCCGCGTCTGACTTTGACTCTGGCCGAACCGTGCGGCGATTTTGCCAAAGGGACACACGAAGTGGAACTGCCGAAAATGACCGGCCGCTATGACGGCGACTTTATTGATCTCGCGCGCATCATTCGCCGCGAGAAACCGCACGACTATCCGCCCGCGCATGACTTGGCCGTGCAACAAGCGGTGCTTGAAGCCAGCGGCCTGCCGCTGGGCTAGGTAACTTCGATAACTAACCGTCGATCGCGCCATCCATCCGTGGCCGACCTGAATCCGTGGGACTAACTATTCCTGTTCTCCCCACGGATTCAGGGCGGCCACGGATTGTGGCGCCATGATTTGACAGTCAACGCGTTTGGCGTGATCGTGACTCGCACGGCGCCGTCTTCCTCGGTGTGAAAGACTTCCGCCCCGGCATTGCGGAAGGCTGCCTTCACGGCATCTAGATTGCGGCCGTGTCCACCGCTGATAATGACAAATTCAGGTGTCGACCACGCGGCAAAACCTTGCGGGTTACTTCTTGCGCTGCCATGGTGTGGAGCCATCGCAACATCAGAATCCAGCGGCGCCTCGGCGAGCACATCTTCCAAGCCCGGAGTCTCCAAATCGCCGGGCAACAGAATCCTGCGGCCGTCGTAGTCGATTTGGAGGACGATGGAATTTGCGTTATCACTTCCGATGACGCCGCGTCGCGGCGGATGCAGCAACTCGATGTGAACCGAGTCGCCGGCTTGCAGCCGGTCTCCTGACCAAACCTCGACAATCGGTACGCCCGCGGACTCGATGGATTCGCGCAGTTTTTCGAGCGCCGGCGTACTGCTGTCGAACATCAGCGGCGAAACATATACAACGCCGGCCGAAACTCGTTCCAGCAACTCCGGCAGCGCGTTGTAATGATCTGCGTCGGCATGTGAGATCACAACGGCATCGACGTGCGTAATTCCGCGCGACCATAAGAATCCGGCGATCGACCGAGCCGGCACGGCGGGTGGCCCCATGCTGCCAGCATCGTACAGCAGCGTGCGGCCGTCCGGCAGTTCGACAACGACGCTCGTCCCGTGTCCAACGGCCAGAAACGTGCAAGCCAGTTGTTGATTGTTACTCGACGGCGACCATGACGAGTTAGGATACGACGCGCCGAGCGCGACCGCCAAACTAAGCGTCAGGGCGGCCACACACCAACGCCGCGGCGGCCGGAACTTGGGAAACGCGATACAGAGTGCGAGGCCCGCATAGAACGCCAATACGAACCACAGCGGCGGGCCGGGCGCCCACAAGTAGCCCCCGGACAGTCCCTGTCCCCATTCAATCAACGATTCGATGCACGTCAAACTTGTGCCGCAGATCCAACCGCAGATCGCTCCGGCCGGCGGCAGCCAACCAAGGATCAGCACGCCAAAGCCAGAGAACAGCGCGACGGCAATCGGAATCCAGAGCAGCGGATTCAGTAACACCGCGACAGGCGAAAACAAATGAAAGCGGTACATCACCAGCGGCAAGGCCACCAGCCAAATCAGTGCACTTGTCAACCACAATCGCCAGAACCAACCAGCGATGTTGAGCAGCACGCGCAACGGCCACGGGCGGGACTGTACGATCAGACGCTTTAGCGGATCGTCGGGCTCTTTGGGGACGAGCAGCGGACCGCAACACGCCAGCGTGGCCACCGCCAGAAACGACAGTTGCGTGCCCGTCTGGAACAACTCTGCGGGGCTCCACAACAGCACCACGATCGCTGCCGCGGCCAATGAGTTGAACGACAACGCGCGGCGTCCCATCATCCGCGCCGCACAAACAATCAAGATCAGGATTGTCGCGCGCAGCACCGGCGGCCGCGCGTCGG
>JBGTKH010000448.1:0-4776 GCA_041744735.1 Pirellulaceae bacterium
ATTCGTCGCACGGCAGAGGCCGCGGCCCCACCAGCGACATGTCGCCCCGCAGCACGTTCCACAATTGGGGCAGTTCGTCAATGCAGGTACGCCGTAGCAGTCCGCCCAGCGGCGTAACCCGCGGATCGTGTCGCAGCTTGAACGCCGGCCCGTCTTGTTCGCTCAGCGACCGCAGCTCCGCTTTCTTCGCTTCGGCGTCAACGTGCATTGTGCGGAACTTGAAGATCGTGAACGGCCTGCCGCCGATGCCGTCGCGCCGCTGCGTAAACAGGATTGGACCAGGCGAAGTCAACTTCACGACGACCGCGGCGGCCAGCATGATCGGCGACAACAGTACCAGCAACACGCAAGCCCCGAGAAGATCCACGCCGCGCTTCCAAGCCGGCATCCCATGCTCGAAAAACGGTTCCAGCGATTCGACATGACGAGATGGGTAACGCCCGTTGCTCGAACCGTTGGAATTGTGATTGTCCGACGAGCGATCCTGAGGCGGATACACATAAACTTCGCACTTCAGCCGCTGGTCCTTCGCTTCAAACAAATTGCAAATCTCGTCGGCCACATGCCAAGCGCCGGCGGCCGGCGTCTCGGGAAGCACAACGCCGATGCGCCCGTCGTCCAAGTGGCCGGCATCGTCCGTGATCCTCAGTCGCTTGTGAATTACGTCGCACAGCCGCCGCAAATCGCGATGGCCGCAATCTTCGTCACCCAGCTTTATGGCCAGCAGCGAAAACTCTCGCCCACTGCGGTCAGACCGCATCCGCTCGCGCTCCAGAATGAAGCGCAGCCGTGCGGGCGAGTGCAACGGATTCAGTTCGGCCTTGCCATTGCGACGATGGCCAGCGCCGAGCCAGTAGAAAAATGTTCGCACTGTCATGACGGGAAATGACGGTTACTTTTGTTTGTTGAACACGACGCCCAACACATTGGCGTGGGCCTGCTGAAGTTGTTGTTTGGCGCGCTGAGCCAGTTCGTGCCGGACGCGTTCGGCCTCGACCACTAGCAACACGCCGTCCAGCGCCGCGGCCAGCGGGAAACAGGGGCTCAGTTCGTTAGCCGTCGGCAGATCAAAGACGATCAGGTGATAGGTGCGCCTGAGTTCCTCTAACAACTCGGTCAGCTTCGCCGAGTTGCAAACGGCAGACGAGCCGTACTCATCGTTTCCGGCGGTAATCAGCGACAAACGCTCGATGGACGACGGCTGTATACACTCGGCCAGCGATGCTTCGCCACACATTACGTCAATAAGGCCGGGACCGCCGTTGGTTTGGAAACTTTGGGCCACGGATGGGTTCGCCCAGTGGGCGTCGACCAACAGCACCGGCCGATTGCCAATCAGCGCGGCGCTAACCGCCAAATTCGAGGCGACGGTACTTACGCCTTCGCCGCGGTTACAGCTTGTGACACCAATCGCGTGTGGCAGATTCGCCGTTCCGTTGTGCAGCGACAGCAGCCGCTGGTAGAGCGCCGAGTAATGCTGCTGAGCGCGCGGCGACGCGACCGTCTGCACGCGACCGCGTTTTCCCGAAACCGATGAGGCCGTGGATTGGATCATGATACGTTCTCTACTCAGTTCACTAAAACGTCCCGCGGCGACATGCGCGGAATCGACAGCAATACGGGCAGTTCTAATCGCCACTCGACCTCTTCCGGGGTTTTCAACGAGCGGTCAAAGTGTTCGGCCAGCAGCGCGACACCCAACGCACCCAGCGTCGCCGCCATGACGCCCAGCACAAGCACCAGCAGCCGGTTGGGCCGCGCGGCTTTGGCCACATAACTGGCGGGCTGCACGACATTGACGTTCGAGATGCGTTCGCTCTCCAACTGCTGGTCGATGCGAGCCAGTTCCAGTTTGTCGGCGTAGGTGCGATAGTTGGCTTCCGATAAGTCCACGTTGCGCACCAACTGAGCGATGCGGACTTCGTCGCCGTTTAACGTTCGGAGCTTGTCCAGCACGGCGGCGTGCTGCGATTGCAGCGACTCGGCACGTGCCCGCAACGACGCGGTGTGTGCTTGTTCGTTGAGCAGGCTCAACTCCAACTGCTGCCGGCCGGGATGCACGGCACTGGTCGATTGCGTCCGCTGGACCTGCTGCGCGTCGAGGATCGCTTGGGACTCATTGACTTGCTCGCGGATGGCCACGACCTGTGGGTGTTCGTCGGTGAATTTGGCGCGCAATTCGCGCTCGCGGACTTGCAGTTGGTACAACACCTCACGCATTCCGTCAGCCGCGACGTTGGGAAATCCGCTGACGTCCTGCGTCACCAAACGCTCCGGCAACTCGCCGACCGTGCGCTGCAGATCATTCGCTTTCGCCACGGATGCCGATAGTTCGCCGGCCGTGCTGATCATCTGCAATTCGATGGCGCTGATCTCGTCTTGCAAGGTGCGGCGTTGACCTTCGATCGTCGTCAGGCCCATACTGTTCTTCGCATCGCGCAAGTCATTCTGCGCTTGTCGCAGTTTGACTTCCAGCAGCTTCGATTGTTCCACAAAGAAGTCATGCGAACCGGCCGTGCGGTTCACGCGGACGTGTTCCTCTAAATACTTGTCCATCAGCGTGGCCACGACCTGTTGAGCCAACTCGGGCGTTTCGGCTTCGTATTGCACGCAAATGACGCTGGTCTTTTTGGGGACCCAGACCTTCAGCGACGCTGCCAGAATCGTCGCGGCACGCTCGCGGTCACTGACCGCGCGGCTGCCACTCAGCGACTTGAGCCGTGTGATGTTTTGAGCCAGCCAACTTGGTGAATCGTCGCCCCTTGCAGCGGACGACTCTTTCGTAGCCAACACGGTGTCAGGACCAACTGCGTCGACCACTTTCTCAGCGATCGCTCGGCTCTTGAGAACTTCTTCGATGGAGTTGATTTCCATGTCGCGAGATTCGTTCACTGCGATGGTCTGGCCGGTCGTTGCCGTGGGGTCGAGCGTCACGCTTTCGCGGCCCAAACGAACAAACAGCTTGCCTTCCGACCGATAGCTGCGAGGCCAAAAGAGCAGTGCTGCCACCACCAAAACGTTTGCAAAAATGAAGAACGCAATCGCCTTTCGCGCGTGGCGGCGGAGTGCCCGGATCACGTCCTTTGGGTTCAGAAACGCTTCAGCATTGGCTGTCATTTGAATCACCGTTGATGCGAAAACTGACGGGGTATACCGTCGGCGGACCGGGAAAACTAGCGCTTTGACACTGCTCGATTTTCGGGTGAGCCGAACTCGCTAGCGGCTGTTGATTTAGTAACCCGAAGCGTAAGCGAGGGCGTCCAGTCCTCCCTCGCTTACGCTTCGGGTTACGATTCACGACACGACATACGTTGCTTCGACGCCGACTAAACCAACAAGCCGCTAGCGCCATCGGCTCACCGTTCAACCGTCCCTGTCTGCACTGAAATTCATGGAGGCAAGACTTTAGTATATTTAGGCAATCTGAGAAGTCTATATTCTTGCGAGGATTTGGTTTTGACATCCGCTGCGTAAGCTTCTCGCGTGCATGCTGTTAGCGCGATTCCCGCAAATGAAAACAAGCGTTTTTCGATTCCGCTTGTGCCGACCGGACCTTTTATGACGGCGGCTCGCACCTTTTGAAGTTCGCTTTTCAATTGATGGTAGCCGAATTCGCCAGAATTTGGACGGTCTTGTGTTGAACTCGAAAACCAAATTCTGGCGAAATCGGCTACAAATTGATGCTAGCGCAACTTCAAAACTCGCACCTTGGGTTCTGCCGGTTGTCAAACAAAACGGAGCCCATACACTGACGGCATGAGAGACTCAACCCAAAACGATAGGCAGTGGATTGTCGAAACGACGCAAGAGACGTTCGATCGCGACGTGTTCGAGCGTTCCAGGCAAGTCTCCGTGGTTGTCGACTTTTGGGCCGCTTGGTGCCAGCCTTGCCGCATGTTGGCCCCGATCCTGGAAGGTTTGGCCAACGAGTACGCCGGCAAGTTCGTGCTGGTGAAAGCGGAAACCGACCATGTGCCGCAAGCGGCGGCCGAGTTCGGCGTGCAATCGATTCCGGCGGTCTACGGCGTGTGTGACGGACAGGTCGTCGATTTTTTTCAAGGCGCCTTGCCGCCGCAACAATGCCGGGCGTGGATCGATCGGTTGTTGCTGGCCGGTTGGGCTGTCGAGGCGCGGCAACTGGAAGCGTCCGATCCGCAGGCCGCGGAACTCAAATACCGGCAAGTGATGCAGCAATCGCCCAACGATTCGGCGGCACAGATCGCGTTGGCTCACTTGTTGGTCCAACAGAACCGCGCCGACGAAAGCCGCGCGCTGATTGAACAGCTCGAGCAGCGCGGCTTCCTGGAACCGGAGGCGGAGAAAGTCAAAGCGGAATTGCAGTTGCAGCAGATGAAGGGGGGCGACATCGACCAACTCCGTACCGTCGCGCAGGCCAACTCGACCGACCTGCGGCTGCAATTTCAACTGGCCGAGGCGCTGGCCGGTGCCGAGCTATACGAAGAGGCCCTGCAGATCTGTCTGGAGTTGGTGCAAAAAGATCGCAAGGGTATCGGCGAAGAAGCACGACAAGTGATGGTCGACATTTTCCGCGTTCTGCCTGGCGATTCCGATCTCGTTAGTACCTATCGCCGCAAACTGTCTACGGCCCTGTCATAAGCGTCACGATCGCTTCAAACAGCAAGTGAGCACGTTTCCAACGTGCGAACTCTTCACGACACTTGCTGCGCGGCCGGGCTCAGACGTACAGAATTCAATTTTGCCGGTGAAAACGTGATCCGTATATGTAAGCAACGTGCCGGCAAAATTGAATTCTGT
>JBGTKH010000449.1:0-4944 GCA_041744735.1 Pirellulaceae bacterium
GATCGCGCGGGCCAGATTGGTTTGACGCCCGTCGGGCTGCGCGGCGGTGATCTCTTCGCCGGTCGCGGGCTCAGCCTCTTCAGCAAACAGCAGCGGCATGACTCGCAAATCGGCGGCTTGCAGCGCGGGCAAGAGTTGCGAGCGAGCGAAAGAAACCGCGGCGTTGTAGCGTGCCTGGCCACTTTCTTCGAGCGACATACTCTCGCTGCGATCGACCAGCAGCACGACCTGATCGCGCGGCGGCAAGTCTTCCTCGGACTCGACTCGCACGGGCCGAGCGACCAGCAGAACCAGCGTTACCAGCGCGACACCGCGCAGCGCCGCCAGCACCGCGATTTGCCGCCACGTGCGTCCGCCGATCCGCTGCGACCACACGAACAACACCAACAGCGCGGGCTGACAGCGGCAGACCGATCATCCACGCCAGCGGCCATTCGAGCACGATCCGGGTCATGGCTGTTCGGACAACTTCTCAAAATACTTTTCGATCGAGCGGCGATAAGCGGGCGGCAATCGCGACGGGTCGATGTTGAACAAGTCGGGGTCCTCGTCGGGCGTTTCGCCCGTCGCCGAAGCTTCGCGACGCAGCGACTGAATGCTGCTGACCAGTTTCTGCAGCTCGGCCACGTCGATCACGTAATCGGGGTTCTTCAAATCGTCCTTCAATGTGCTGACGACTCCCCAAAGAGCACACCTTAACCCAACCCCAAAACTGTCCAGCGCATGGGGTCCACTTCACTCGCCCAGCTTGCGTATGCAGCGCTGATCCACAATCAACTCACTCTTGACGCCGAAGTCGGCGACGAAGCGCCGCGTGCAGTCGGGCGTGCGGATGAACCCGCTGACCAGTTGCTTCGGGCGGAACGTGAAACCTTCCTTCGTGCACCGAAGGAGAATTTTAACGTATGAGTTGGAAATCGAAACTGCCGGCAGCCAACGGGGTCCAGGTCACAAGGCCGGTGGCCGAATTGAGCTGGGGCGGCAAAGACTCCGCGCCGGCCACCGGGGCCAGCGACCAGTCGATCGTGTCGCCGTTGGGATCGGTGGCTTGGGCGGCGTACTGCCAGGGCTTGTTGCGCACGGCGGGACCGGTCGGGCTGCTGATGATTTCCGGCGGCTCGTTCAAGGCCACTGGAGCCAAGACGTTCAACGTGTACGACTGCGTGACGGCGGGGTTGACGCCGTCGCTGACCGCCAACGTGACTTGGTAATTGCCCAGCACGCCGGGGCGCCAGGTGACGCGGCCTTGGAGGAACTGCGGATCAAGGACGCGCGCCTGGCGCGGATCGCGCCCCAGCGACGTCCCCTGTACCAGCCAGTGGAACGCATGGCGATCCTCGAAGTCAAGGCGGCGCGGGCTTGGTCGATGGCGCAGACGGCCGCGGCGTTTCTGGTGACCGCTGAAACCATCGCTTCGTGGCTCGGTCGCCTCAACGAATCCGGGGCGGACGCCCTGGTGCAAACGCGAGAGCCGCTGAACAAATTCCCGGAGTTTGTCCGCGCGATGGTCCAGCGGCTCAAGACGCTTTGCCCGTCGATGGGCAAGAAGGCGCGAATTGTGAGCGCCCTGGTGCGGTCGCTCGGCCGCAGCCTGCCCTGCGCCAGAACTGGCGAGGTGATGGTCGCTGAGAAAGTCTTCCGCCGAAAAGAAAACTTCCACGTGGAAGCCAGCATCCACCAGCAATCGCTGCAAGAATTTCCGCGACACCGGATCGTCGTCCACAACATAGATGGTTGGATTCGGTTCAAGCATGGCAGATATGAACCCCAACCAATAAAGTAAAGAGTCTTCCGCAAGTTATGCCGGACGCCGCGATCCATTGTCAAGCCCCCGGTGCGAACATGATGTTGTCGGGCTTGATGTGGCTTGACTGGTGGATAATTCCCCTATACTCCATAACCAAGGACTCGCGGTCGCCGCAAAAATCATCCACAAACTTTCGCAGAAATAGGGACCACACATGCACCAGTTCACGAACGACACGATCCTCGACACTGATTCCATGTTTCGCCAGAGCGCCGGGTTCCACGCCGTACGGCGACAGCTCGCGTGGAGTTGGCGATTCCTGTGTGTCGCGCTGTTGCTGATGCTTGGCATCACGACGCTCTGCTGGCCGAGCTTCGCAGCCGAATCGTCTGCGTCGCCGCCGAACGTGATCTACATCATGGCCGATGAACTTGGTTACTATGAGCCGGGCTTCATGGGCAATCCTAATATCCGGACACCGAACCTCGACCGCATGGCCGCCGAGGGCATCGTGTTTCGGAATCTGCTGGCGGGATCTTCCGTGTGTGCGCCGACGCGCTGCTGTTTCATGACGGGCAAGCACAGCGGCCATACGTCGGTGCGATCCAACGGTGGCGGGACGCCGTTGCGAGCGGACGAAACGACGATTGCCTCGATGCTCAAACCGCTGGGCTACGCGACGGGCGGCTTTGGCAAGTGGGGCTGCGGCGGACGCGACTCGACCGGTGTGCCCGAGCAGCACGGCTTCGACGTGTTCCTGGGTTATTACGATCAGGTCCACGCGCACACCTACTATCCGCCGTATCTCATCCGCAACAGTGAAGAAGTTTCGCTGGCCGGCAACAACGGCGGCAGCACTGGTCAAACTTATTCGCACTACGTGATCCACGCAGCGGCGGTGAAGTTTATCCGTGAGCACAGCAAGCAGCCGTTCTTCGCCTATCTGCCGTACACGCCGCCGCACGGCAACTTCGACATTCCCGACAACGATCCAGCGTGGGCGCTCTACCAGGACAAAGCGTGGCCGGAAGCCGCGCGTCGCTACGCCGCCATGGTCACGATGGTCGACCGGCAAGTGGGCGAGATCCTCGCGCTGCTCAAAGAACTCGGCATCGAGCAGAACACGCTCGTGCTGTTCAGCGGCGACAACGGCGGTAACGATTACTTCAAGTCCGCCGAGCATCCACGCGGCGTGCATCTGGCGAACAAGAACCCGCAGACCGGCGTGGAATACCGCGGCACGAAGGGCACGCTTTACGAAGGCGGTCTGCGAGTTCCCTGCGTGGCACGCTGGCCGGGAAAGATCACTCCGGGCCGCGTGAGCGATCATCTCGGCTACTTCCCCGACATTCTGCCAACGATCGCCGAAGTCACCGGCGCGAAAGCTCCGGCGGACATCGACGGCATCAGCATTTTGCCCGAGCTGATCGGCGAAGCGGCCGCCGGACGACCACAGGCGCAGCACAAATACTTGTATTGGGAGATCGGAGCGTGGACGGCAATCCGCCAAGCCAACTGGCGCGCGGTCCGACCCAAAACGAACGCCAATTGGGAACTCTACGACTTGGCGACCGATCCCAGCGAAGCTAAAGACCTGGCGGCTGTGCAACCACAGATCCTGGCAGGGCTGGTCGCTCTCGCCGAACAAGCCCACGAGCCAGTGCGTGAAGGCACCTTCACGACCACTCAGCGCCACGAGCGCGACCGCCGCGCCAAATTCGGCAAACACGACGATCCAAGTTAACGACTTGCCGAACGGCACTCAGGCGCGGCTTGTCAATACGCTGGTTCCAGTACGGATGGATCTTGCAGCGGCAGGAAGTTGCCTCGACCATGTTCACGTACCCGTGCAACAAGCTGCTCGTCAACAAGAGAGTTGTGCCCAGGGACCGCAACTGGACATCGCTGCGAAATTAGCTCCTTGGCCGCATTGTCGTCCATTCCACACGCCACGAAGTACAGCCAGAGAATTGTGGGCGAGCGGTTCTGGCAGGCAATGCAGTGGACGTAGACTCTGCTGCCATCGACGCTCAACATAGTCAGCACGTGACTTTGTGACGAACTGACCGATGGCGATGCGCTTGGTGATCGGATAGACCCTGTGGCGCATTGTTTCGTCAAGGCTGGGATGGATCATCGTTAGGGTACGAATCCGGCCAAGTTTAGTTTCTCTTGAGACGCCCAACGGCGCACGATGTTCAATTCCCTTTTGCTCGGCAACCGGTTCGCCTTGCCACGAGCTTAGCCGGTTGCGAGACGATTGGTCCAAGCTGCACGAATTGATGGCGGCTAAGCTGATTGGTCGTCCGGTCCATACTCAAGCGATTTATGACCTCGGCCCGTTTCAAATGCAATGGTTGATGACCGAACTGGACCCAAAGGCCGAGAACCACATCGGCGAAGCGATCTTCCGCAACGACGGAACGCTCGAGTACCTCAAGACGTTTCGCCTGTCCGCCGCCCAATGCCGCCGGGCTTATTTGTTGATGCAACTAGCCGAGAGTCAGTGGGACCTCGATCGATGTGCCGAGAAGAACAACTGCACAAAGCACCAGTTCATCTATCGAATGGAGAATGCCGGCTTCGGCTACCTGTTGCACCAGCACGTCTTGGATGCGGCAAGAAGTGAGCAGCGGAAGAGAATGTAGTAGGACGGACGCCGTCGTCCGTTCGTTCGTCTGTTCGCCGACGAACCTAACCGTTGGGACGGACGAGGGCGTCCATCCTACGAGTTCCGAGATAAGGCCTAACGCGGCGACGCAGCAACCAACGTAGCCTGACTCTCCGAGTCAGGCAGAACGACGCCCGACTCGGAGAGTCGGGCTACAGGATGCGCGCACGTCGCGCAAACGTTACAGAGTAAGGCTCTAATCTTCCGCCGCGCTGCCGTCGTCGCACATTTTGACGATCCGGGGGTCGAAGCGAGCGATGATTTCGACCAGATCGGCTTGTTGCCGCATGACCTCGTGGATGTCCTTGTACACACCGGGCACTTCGTCGGCGCCGGCTGACAGGACTCGAACGCCTTTCTTTTCCAGATCGTTTTTCACCGCCTTCCAGTTGTATTTGTCCTTGGCCTTCCTGCGCGACATCCGGCGGCCGGCGCCGTGCGACGCGGAGTTTAGGCTGGCGGAGTTTCCTTTGCCGCGCACGACAAATGCCGGTGAAGCCATCGAGCCAGGAATCACGCCCAGCAC
>JBGTKH010000450.1:0-5082 GCA_041744735.1 Pirellulaceae bacterium
GGGAGCGGATGTTCAGCCTGCCGCGGCAAGTCGAACTGCTGCGCAACGCGGCCAGCTACTGGCTGAAAGACGATCACGACACGCTCAAAAACGACTCGTGGCCCGGCGCGAGCATGGGCTTGCTCTCGTTTGAAGAAGGCCAGCGGATCTTCCGCGAGCAAACGCCGATGAGCGAACAGGGCTACCGCACGTTCCGCTGGGGCCGCGACCTGCAGATCTGGCTGACCGACGGCCGCGATTACCGCTCGCCGAACAACATGCCCGACGGCCCAAGAAAAACCATTTGGGGCGAAGAGCAGAAGCAGTGGTTCAAGCAGACCGTCAAAGCCAGCGACGCCACGTGGAAATTGCTGATCAGCCCCACGCCGCTAATCGGCCCCGACCGCGCCGGCAAGAACGACAATCACGCCAACAAAGGTTTCACGCACGAGGGTGACGAAATCCGACAATGGCTGCAGGCCCACGTGCCCGACAACTTCTTCGTTCTATGTGGCGACCGGCACTGGCAATACCACTCGGTGCACCCGGCCACCGGCGTGCAAGAATTCAGCGTCGGCGCCGCCAGCGACAAACACGCCGGTGGCTCCCCCGGCGAAGACAAAACCTACCACCGCTTCCACCGCGTCCAAGGCGGCTTCCTCTCCGTCACCCTCCACGCCACCGCCACCCACAGCACCATCACCCTCCGCCACCACGACGTGCACGGCACGGTGGTTTACGAGTGGAAACACAACCGGCCGCTGGCGCTCTAAATGACGTTGCGTGAATTTGGGAATCACGCGCGACGTGCTGGGCTTGATCATGCTACGCCGCGAATTCGATCCGCAACCGCTTGCCGAGCGCTTGGGCGGCGCGCTGCAACGTTTGTAAAGTAACCGACTCATTGCTCGGATCGAGCAGCCGGTCCAGAGACGAGCGGCTGGTATTCATGCGCTGAGCCATCTCGGATTTGGAAATCCCTTCGGCTTGCATCAGTTGGCGAATTTGAAACGCGAGCACGCACTTGATTGCCACCGACTCCACATCGGCGAGAATGCCTTCTTCAGCCAGGAATTCGTCGAAGTCACTTCCCACGTGAGGATTGTTCTTCCGGCGTTTGTTCGTCACGACTCGTGTTCCTGGATCTCTTCGTCCATGCGCCGCAGACGGAATCGCTGGTCGTCGGGCCGGTGATACTTTACGGGACCTCGGTAATTCGAATCTCGCCACCCACGCGCCAGTCCGCGGACAACTCGTTTCCGTCGAGCAAGCGCGTCCCGATCAGCGGTTCGTCAAGAACTTGGGCGCGCAGCACGTGAGGCCGTTCGTGCCACATCACTTGTACTTCGACCGTGTCGAACTATCCCACACGACCATCCGCCGTAAGACCGCGCTGGACGGCCCCAAGCTGAAAGTCGAAACGCTCTACCAGCGATGGCGGAACTGCGACGTAACCGTTGAAGCCGGTATCAACAATGAACTCGACGTCCTCCGTGCCCCCTTGGTGGACAATCCGCAACTCGATGCGGGCTTCAAGATTTTCGTCGATGCGACCGGTAATCATGAGAGTTGCCCGCGCTCAGCGGGCGTTGAAGGCAGCCGGATACCCGATGCGTTCGACAAGAACTTGCGCTTCCGGCCGCCGCTCCCATAAGCGATCGCTTGCCGTCGCGGCCTCGTCGGCAACCTCGTAGTCTTCGGTCTCGACGTCAATCGCGACAAACTGCCCATGAAACTGCGGTTCCAGCACAGCGCGCAACTTGGATTCGTAAATCTCGACTCCGCGCTCGCCGATCTCCTCACGCAACAATCTGCGAACTGGCATTGTTGATCTCCGGAAAGTTCAATTTACTACATGATACTGCGCCGTAAATTCGATCCGCAATCGGATCACAACCGGATAAACGATGGCGACCAAGACGAGGTTTCACTTGACGGGCAAGGGCCGGGATTCGTACCTGGAGCTTGTGCTGGCGTTTCCGCTCTCATCAATCCGGTCGGATGCTCACCTGGATGAAGCGCAGCAGGTGCTGGATCGGCTGCTGGCCAAAGGGAAACTCGACGAAGGTGACCAGACCTATCTGGATGCGCTGAGCGATCTGGTTGCGGACTACGAAGACCGGCATCACGGCATCAGCCCGCGTCGGATGCCGACATGCTGCGGCATCTGCTGGACGCCAAGGGAATCACTCAGGCGCAGTTGAGTCAGGCAGCGGGAATCGCCAAGTCCACGATCTCCGAGGTCTTGGCCGGCAAGAAGCCATTCAGCCGTCAAATGATTCGCAAACTGGCCGAGTACTTCCAGGTCGACGCAAGCATATTGGCCGGCAGGCCCTGAACGACAGCGATGTTCGGTGCCGCCTGCGATGCGTTGTAATCGACGTGCAAACATTCCAAACACGCCGAGACACCGCCCAACTCAAACCACACTGGCACAGCCGGCACAGCCAGTGCCACCCGCTAATCTTCACGCCATGGGAGGAATTGACAGGCCATGTAC
The DNA here is from genome assembly GCA_041744735.1 of Pirellulaceae bacterium. GTDB lineage: Bacteria > Planctomycetota > Planctomycetia > Pirellulales > Pirellulaceae > JBGTKH01. The sequence goes on from JBGTKH010000450.1 coordinate 2,480, forward strand.
TTGTGTATACTATCCGCCGCTGGCAGACTGTTTCATCCTTTGGCGATGGTTGACAAGAGTAGCAAATGTTCGTAACTTGACACTCTTGCTGAGAGTGGCCTAAACGCTTTCATGCAAAAGGGATAGCTTGGCACCCCATGTGCTCGAATAGAACGGAAGCTACCGATTGCGGCGAGAAACTGCGAGCCTATCCTGATGGCGAAACATATTCACGAAATCCGTGACCCCATCCACGTCTTCGTCCGACTCGATTCCGACGAGAGAAAGGTAGTTAATTCGCCGCCCTTCCAACGACTGCGACACATCCACCAGCTTGCCCTGTCGTACTTAGTTTATCCTGGCGCAACTCATCGGCGATTTGAGCATTCACTCGGAGTGATGGAGCTTGCCCGTCGCGTTTACGATGTGATCACCCACCGCGACAATCGTCACGACCGAGTGGGCTCGCTTTTTCCTGGTCAGGATCAGCTTATTGAGTGGTCCAAAACACTGCGTGTTGCCGCGCTTTGTCACGACATTGGTCATCTTCCGTTTTCCCACGCCGCTGAAAAAGAGTTGCTTCCTAAGGATAGCACCCATGAGAATCTGACTGTCGCTCTAATTAACAGTCCAATGATGACAAAAGTTTGGGAGGACTTGGAGTTTACACTCAGGCCAGACCGAATTGCCAAGCTGGCGGTCGGCCCTAAAAAGGCAGGGAAACCTTTCGACTCATGGGAGTCGATACTCTCGGAGATCATCGTCGGAGATTCCTTTGGCGTCGATAGGATGGACTATCTGCTTCGAGATTCACTACACACAGGTGTTGCATACGGGAAATTTGATCACTACCGCCTAGTCGATACTTTGCGTGTTCTTCCGGAAACAAATGACGACTCGGCTGAGCCCGCTCTCGGTGTAGAGGCCGGTGGTCGTGAGTCGGCTGAGGCACTGCTGCTTGCAAGATACTTTATGTATTCACAAGTCTACTTCCATCCGGTTAGGCTTGCGTACAACATCCATTTGCAAGACTTCATGAAGGCATGGATTGGAGATAGCGGCTTGGGCAAGGACTTGAATGAATTCTTGGAGCTAACAGATAACGAAGTGCTAGTAGCGATCCGCAAGGCTGTCAACGAAAAGTCGTCACCCGCCTACGAGGCCGCTGATCGGATAATGCACCGCAAACATTTGCGAGTTTTGTACGAACGCAATCCGACAGACCAACAAACAAATCTCAGGGCAGTCAGTGCAGTTTACAAGTCTGCCGTGGAGACGTTCGGCAGTGACAAGATTCGTCGGGCGAGGAAACTAGGCGAAGACGAAGGTACGATCTTCCCGGTGAAGACTCGTGATGGACGAATTATCTCATCACTTGCAGCTTCTGAGGTTCTGATGCGGCTGCCGGTAATAGCATATGACTACGTGCTTGTCGTTCCCGAAATGCGTGCGGAAGCCGAAAAGTGGTTGCAGGCTAACAGAGAAGACTTACTTAAAGAAACGCTTCCAGAAGGAGAGGAACAATGAAAAGACTACAACGAGCCGCCGTGCTTGTTTCGCTTGTGGAAACATTGGACGAGCACGATAGTTGGTGCGGTGGTACGCACGTTCAGAAGGCGTGCTACTTCTTACAGGAACTCTTGGGTGTTCCATTGGGTTTTAGCTTCTTGCTATACAAGCATGGCCCTTATTCATTCGACTTGAATGATGAATTGTCGGCGTTACGTGCCGATGAGTTTCTCGATCTTTATGTGCGTAATCCGCAGTATGGCCCCTCGTATTGCCCCGGTGGCCTTGCTGATAAACTCAAAACAAACTATCCCAAAACGATCGGTCGGTTTAACGAAAGGGTGCAATTTGTTGCTGAGACGCTCGGTGACAAGGGCGTTTCCGATCTTGAGCGTCTAGCGACCGCTCTGTACGTGAGAATGAACGAGACAGAGGAACTGGATGTCGATGAAGCGGCGGATACTCTGACACAATACAAACCACACATTCCAAAGCACGTGGCTGTCGAGGCGATAACAGCGGTTGATAGAATTCGAGAGAAAGTTGGCGAGACGTTCAGTAACATCGAATGAGCGGAGGTTCTGGAGCGTTCGCGCACCGGTCCCGCGGACAAGCCGGCCTTTTGTCGGAGCGTCCGTTCGGTTGCTACTCTTGCTTTCGACCAAGCAAAACACGTCTGACACTAGTCCTGCCAGTCCTGCCAGTGTTCGCGATGGGGCAACAACCGAGTTGCTCCATCTACCAATGTTCCCCGAGGCAACCTGTGTGAACAGGTTCCACGACCGCTCCGCACGTTGTCGCCCAACTCAAACCACACTGCACACACGTCTTTGCTCAATGGCCAGTGGAAGCACAAGCGGATGGGAGGCCCGTCCCGGACACACAGCGGCCAGTGCCACCCGTCCGAAGCGGCATAAATACAAAACAATTGAGAGCTTCAGTAAGCAGTTTCATCAGCGATGGTGGCTGTGATCCCCACGGCAAACGCAAACTAAGCCTTTGAAATTCCAAGGACTTGCGCCAGGTAGTTGATATTCCAGCCGGCGATGCGCCGGCGCATGGCGATACTTTGCTTGTCGGTTTGCTGCTTGAGCAGGCTGATGGCGAAGCGTTTG
>JBGTKH010000451.1:0-10799 GCA_041744735.1 Pirellulaceae bacterium
TCGGCGAAACAGGTTCGGCGAATGGAATGACTTTGCCGCCGACATGAAAAAAGACTCCCGACCCCGTTGCGTCCTCCAATTCTCACCGCCTCTGACCGCAGCGTCTCCATGCCGAGTCCATCCACCGCACCGCTGCTCGAAGTTCGCAAGGCCACGAAGCGATTTCCCGGTGTGCTGGCAATTGATCGCGTGGACTTGCAACTTGCCAAAGGCGAAGTGCTGGCGGTGATCGGCGAAAACGGCGCCGGCAAAAGCACGCTGATGAAAATTCTGGCCGGCGTGCAGACGCCAGACAGCGGCCAAATTCTGCTCGATGGCAAGCCCGTTTCGATCGATTCGGTTCGCACGGCGCTCGGTTTGGGTATCTCGCTGATCCATCAGGAACTGAATCTGTCCGGCAATTTAGATGTGGGGGCCAATATTTTTCTAGGGCGCGAACCGCGGCGATTCGGACTGATCGACAAAGACCGCATTCGCCGAGAATCCCGCCGTTTTCTGGACCTCGTGGGACTGAACGTCGAACCCGCTACGGTCGCCGACACGCTTTCGATCGGGCACCAACAGATGGTCGAGATCGCCAAAGCCCTGTCGACCAGCGCCCGCATCCTGATCATGGACGAGCCCACGTCGAGCCTTTCGCAGCACGAGACCGAGCAACTGTTTTGCGTAATCAAGGACCTGCGGTCGCGCGGCGTCAGCATGGTATACATCTCGCATCGCTTGGGAGAGGTGAAGGAGTTGGCGGATCGCGTGTTGGTGCTGCGCGATGGGCGCAACGCGGGCTCGCTTGGGCGGCACGAAATCGATCACGACCGCATGGTCAAGCTGATGGTCGGCCGCGACATCTCGCAGTTCTACGCCCGCCAGCCGCATTTGCCCGGCCGGCCGCTGCTGGAAGTTCGGCAGTTACGCACGCCGGTGCATCCGCAGCATGCCCTTTCCTTTTCGGTGCGAGCCAGCGAGATCGTCGGCGTCGCCGGATTGGTGGGAGCAGGCCGCACCGAACTGCTCCGCGTGCTGTTCGGCATCGACCGCGCGCTGGGCGGCTCAATTTCTGTCGACGGACGCACACTCAACTTGCGCAGCAGCATCGACGCCATTCGCGCGGGGATTGCGTTGGTGCCCGAAGATCGCAAGCACCAAGGTCTGATCATCGAGATGTCGGTCCGCGAAAATGTCAGCTTGGCCGGCCTGCGGCACAATCAGCGAGCGCTGGGATTTCGGAACGACACGGCCGAGCAGCGAGATGCCGTCGCGATGATCGACAAGCTGGCCATCAAGACCCCCGGAATGGAGCAATCGGTTCAATATCTTTCGGGCGGCAATCAGCAAAAAGTCGTGCTGGGCAAGTGGCTGTCGCTCAACCCCCGCGTGCTATTGCTAGACGAACCAACCCGCGGCATCGACGTGGGGGCGAAGCAGGAGATTTACGCTTTGATGGAACAATTGGCGGAACAGGGGGTGGCCATTTTATTCGTATCGAGTGAAATGGAAGAGATCCTCGGCATGTCCGACCGCACGCAAGTGATGCACGAAGGCCGCATCACCGGTGAACTATCGCGCGGCCAGTTAAGCGAAGAGGCCGTCATGCAATTGGCCACAGGACGCACCAGCTCATGAAAAAAATCTCCGGCATCCTGATGTTGCTGATCTACATTTGCGTGGCCTCGACGCTGTTGAACGAGGCGTTCGTCAGCTCGTACAACATGCAGAACATCGCCCGCTGGAGCGCCTTGTTCGGCATCATCGGCATCGGCGTGGCGTTCGTGATCATTACGGGCGGCATTGATCTGTCGATCGGTTCGGTGATTGGTTTGATCGGCTGTCTGCTGCCCATGTTGATGACCCAGTACGGCTGGTCCGTTCCCATGTCGCTGTTAGCCGTGATGATTGTCTCGCTAGTGATCGGGCTGATCCACGGGCTGCTAATTACGAAGATGAAGTTGCAGCCGTTTGTCGTTACGCTTTGCGGGCTGTTGGTCTATCGCGGGCTTGCGCGCTGGATCACCGGAGATCAAACGCAGGGCTTCGGTACCGAGTACGATCGCACACTGCGATTAATCGCCACGGGCAAGCCGTGCAGCGTCGCGTTTGTCATTCTGGTCGTCGGAACCGTAACGGCTTTGTGGTTTGCGTGGCGACTGGTCAAGGAACTAAGCGCTTCAAGTCACGAGCGGCGGCTGGGCACGAGTCTGTTCGGCGCCATTGCGGGATTGACGCTGGCGGTGATCGGCTCGTCGCGATTCTGGTATGGATTCGAGTACGAGAGAGGCACGGCCTTAACAACGCTCGGCGGTTGGAATCTGACAACGTGGCAACTGAACATCCCCGAAGCCGGCGCCCGCTTGCCCGGAGAACTGATGTGGTGGGTCGGTTTGCTGTTCGTGCCCGCGACGCTTTGGTTCGTCGTTACGGCGATGCGCAGCGATTGGCGAAAGACGATGGGGCCGTTGGTCGCGGTGGGCGCCGCAGCCGCACTACTCGCCGGCGCAATCTGGGTCGTGGCTCAGCCCGATAGTTGGTTCCTGCCCAGCGAAAATGCGGCAGACCGCTGGCGGATGGCGGCGGTGTTTTTGTCGCTGGGATTATTCATGGGGACGCTGGCTTGGCTGGCTCAAAACGGACTGCGTGCCGGAGGCGAAGCCGCGCGCTTGCCGCTGCTGGTGGCGTCGAGCACGGCCGTGCTTTGGCTGGTCGGTAAGACGTCCATCGTGCGGCGAGCCGTCAGTGATTCGCCGGCGGCCGAGAGTCTCGATTGGCTTCTGGGCAAGACATCGATCGGCGAGACGCTGGTTCCCGCCCCGTTCTTTGTGCTCATGGTGCTGGGAGCCGTGGCGGCCGTCTTTCTGAACATGACGATTTACGGCCGGTACTTGCTGGCTCTGGGACGCAACGAAGAGGCGGCGCGTTACAGCGGCATCAAGACCGACCGCATGGTCATCCTGGCGTATGTCATTTGTGCCGGCACGGCGGGACTGGGCGGAATATTGTTCGCATTAGACGGAAACTCTGTGCAACCGTCGGGCCACGGCAGTTTCTACGAGCTATACGCGATCGCTGCCGCCGTGCTTGGCGGCTGCAGTTTGCGCGGCGGCGAAGGTTCGATTCTCGGTGTCGTGATTGGCGCCGCGGTGATGCGTGTGTTATACAACTCGATCAATCTGCTGGGCATACCGTCGCAGTTGGAGTTCGCCATCATCGGCGCCGTAATTCTGATCGGCGTCATCGTCGACGAACTGGTGAAGCGCGTGGCCGCTCGTCGGCGCGCCTTGCACGAGGCGGCCTTTGCCGAGGAGGCACGCGCGAAAACCGCCATGCTCGAGCGCACTGAGCGGATGTTGAAGTAGCGCGGATTGCCGAGTTTGTTACCCAATTCGTTTAACCCGTAGCCGTAGGCGAGGGAATCTGAATGACGGCGAGCCTGCTGCGGCAGACAACCTCGCCTGCGGCTACGGGTTAAACGAATCGCCGGCTTAGCTAATCATGGACCTACTGGCAACTCCGACACGCCGCAAAGTTCTATTCGCGGCCTTGTACTTGAGCGAAGGTGCGCCGATTGGATTTATTTGGTGGGCGTTGCCAACACGGTTGCGCATGGCGGGGGTGACAGTCGAGCAAATCACGTTGCTGACGGCGGTGCTGGTGTTGCCATGGGCCTTCAAGTTTCTTTGGGCGTAACTGGATGGAATTACGCCGCCGCGTTTGCAACGATGAGCGGCCTCGCGCTTCTGTCTTTGCCCGTGCTGGCGCTCATGCGGCTGAACGGCGACGAAGATGCGAACTCGGTTACGTAATGGGCCTCAATGCATTAGAATGACAAGCACCGTTGGCTCGCGCCGCAACGGTTGATGTTCAACGTCCCCTGCCAGCTCGTCTGGCAGGCACATAAGTTTTCCGGCAGGAAGCCAAGTTGCGCGCTCAGCCGGCGGAAACTTTGTTCCCTGCCAGTCAAGCTGGCAGGGGAACCGGTGTGAGGCGACGCCGCGTTTAGCTGGTCAAACTTTTGTTCCTGCCAGACGAGCTGGCAGGGGACAACTTCAACATTCACCTCGTAGAAGTTGTCGAATCAGAAATCTTGATTGAACGGAGTTACCAATGGTCGAACTCGACCTCCGAGAATTTGAACGCAACATCCACGTACGTCCGCTGACGATGGACGATTACGACGCGCTGGTGGCGATGCAGGCCAAGTGTTTTCCCGGCATGGCCACGTGGTCGCGCGAGCAGTTGGCCAGCCAACTGCAACATTTCGCGGAAGGGCAAATCGCCGTCGAGTACGAGGGGCTGGTGGTGGCGTCGTCGAGCAGCCTGATCGTGGATTTCAGCCATTACAGCGACTGGCACAATTGGAAGGTGATTGCCGACAGCGGCTTCATCCGCAATCACAATCCCAATGGCGACACGCTGTACGGCATCGAGATCATGGTCGACCCGGACTTCCGCGGCCACAAGCTGTCGCGGCGGCTGTACGACGCGCGGAAGGAACTGTGCCGCGAACGCAACCTGGCCCGCATCATCATCGCCGGCCGCATTCCCGGCTATGGCCAGCACGCAGACGAGATGTCGGCCCGCGAGTACGTCGAGCAAGTGATGAGCAAGGCGTTAATCGATCCGGTGCTGACGATGCAAGTGGCCAACGGCTTCGCGCTCAAGGGACTGATCCCCAACTACCTGCCATCCGACACGTCGTCGCGCGGCTACGCGGCGTTTTTGGAATGGACCAATCTGGACTACGTGGCGGGTGCGAAGCGGCGGTTCCACGCGGTCGAGTCGGTGCGGATCAGCGTCGTGCAGTACCAAATGCGGGCGATCAACAGCTTCGAGGAATTCGCTCGCCAGTGCGAGTACTTTATCGACGTGGCGTCGGACTACAAGAGCGACTTTGTGCTGTTCCCCGAACTGCTCACGACGCAGCTCATGTCGTGCGTGGAGAGCAAACGGCCGGGCTTGGCGGCACGGCAAATTTCGGAGTACACGCCCGAGTACCTGGAGTTGTTCAGCAAACTGTCGGTCAAGTTCGACTGCAACGTCATCGGCGGCTCGCACTTCACGGTGGAGGACGACGAACTGTACAACATCTCCTACCTGTTCCGCCGCGACGGCACGATCGGCAAGCAGTACAAGTTGCATGTCACACCCAGCGAACGTCGCTGGTGGGGCGTCACGCCCGGCGACAAGCTGGAGGTGTTCGACACCGACTGCGGCAAGATCGCTATCGTGATCTGCTACGACATTGAATTCCCGGAGTTGGCTCGCATCGCCGCCGACAAAGGAGCCCGCATCCTGTTCGTGCCCTTCAACACCGACACGCGGCAAGGCTACCTGCGCGTGCGGCTGTGCGCGCAGGCCCGCTGCATCGAGAACCACCAGTACGTAGCCATCGCCGGCTGTACGGGCAACTTGCCGTTTGTCGAGAACGTAGACATCCACTACGCCCAGTCCGGCATCTACACTCCCGCCGACTTCTCCTTCTCCCGCGACGGCGTCGCCGCCGAGTGCACCGCCAACGTCGAGACCATCGTCATCCATGACGTAGACGTAGAACTGCTGCACCGCCACCGCCACATGGGCACCGTCCAAAACTGGAACGACCGCCGCCGCGACTTGTACAAGATCATCTACCAAGAAGACGACCAGCAGCACGAGGTCTGAGCCGCAAACCTCTCCGCTCGTTGTGGGCTGGTCTCGTTGTGGGCTGGTCTCGTTGTGGTCTCGTTGTGGGCTCGCTGTGGGCTGGTCTCCCGACCTGCCCACGTTTCGGACCGCAGGTCTCACCGCGATTCGAGGAGACATACTTTCGAGATAGTGGGACGGTCGGGAGACCGTCCCACAACGGTGACCGTCCCACAACGGTGACCGTCCCACAACGGTGACCGTCGGGACGACTAGCAATCGAGGCAGCGGATGTCCTCAAAGATTTCGTCTTGCTTATCGGACTTGTCGCGCGCGTAGTTCACGAGGCAGCGTACGGCCTTGCCGATGTCCGGGAGCGCGTATTGATTGACCATTTCACCGAGAAACTGGTTCATCGACTTCTCCAATTCGATCGAAACCGTGATCTTGTCTTTCATCGTCGCAGATCTCCATGAAGACGGAAATGAGTAAAAAAACAATGCACGCCACTGCAGCGTTCGTAAGCGACGCGCTAGGAAATTAGCAGTTTCGTTTACCCTCGGCAAGCATCGACCGCCTGCTCCACGAGTCATTACCTATGTTTGCGTTCACTCACGCGCCAGCGCGGCTCCGCTGGGGCTTCGGAAATTCAGCCCATCCACCCGCGCTGGCCTCGCCACGTTCAGCGTGATACAATCCTCAAAATCCACGCCGCGGCCGTCTCTCGAGTGCTTTGCGTCTCAGTTCGACTGAATTCTCTCACGTGATCGCTCCTAAGGCTCCGCGATAAGCAATACAACCCGATACGTTGCGCCCGGAGGTGTTCATGCGATCGTTTACTGCTGTGATCGAGCGTTGTTCGGAAACCGGACTTTTCGTCGGCTACGTTCCAGGGTTTGCGGGTGCGCATTCCCAAGCCGGCAGCATGGACGAACTGAAACACAACCTCATGGAAGTGATTTCCATGTTGCTGGAGGACGGCGAGCCGAAGCTGGATGCCGAGTTTATCGGTACGCAGACCTTACAGGTTTCGTAGCCATGGGCAAGCTTCCGGTGCTAAAGCCTCAGCAAGTGATTGCCCGTCTGGAGGCGTTGGGGTTTGTCGAAGTTCGCCAGCGTGGTTCGCATAAGCAGTTTCGCCACGCGGATGGCCGCGGCACGACGGTGCCGTTTCACAAAGGGCGCGATCTTTCGCCAATTCTACTGCGCCAAATAGCTCGCGATATTGGCATCACGGCCGAGGAATTCGTGGCTGTCGATCAATAAATTCGATTACTGAGCGACGACGCCGACCGATAAACTTGCGGCAAATCAGCGAACGTTCGGTACGCGCGCGATGCTGATTGATTGGGGGAGTGAGTCCAGCCAGTGGCGAGTGCGGGTGAGGATGGGGGAATCGGGTGGGACTTGGCCGATGAGTGTGAATTGGTCGCGTTGCAGCGACAGGCGCAACTGAGTCAGGTGCTGTTGCAGGTTGCTCAAACACGCCGCGGTTTCGGCGTCGGTTAAGTCGTGACGCACGAATTGCACTTCGCCCGCGCGGCGCTGACGGTCGAGTTGGGCGAGGCGGCCGTGGTCGGCTTTGATGAGGCGGCCGTTCAGGTACAGGCGGCGGAGTTCGCCTTGCGAGTTGAACTGGTACACGGGGTCGGCGCCGATGTAGATGCTGGCCGCACCGTCGCGGCGGAAGCCGATCACCACGTGCTCGTCGTAGCCCGGAACGGCCAATTCGGCACGCTCGACCAGCGCCGTGGCTTCTTGCAAAATGTCTTCACGATCGGCTTCGATACGTGGCATGAGGATGGTCCGCTTGTGCGCTTATTTTCCGCCCGATGTGGCTTGTGGTTCGCGAAGGGGGAGAGGGAAGTCGAGTAGGTCGCCGTTGGGTTGGAAGCCGTTGCCGTCGATGTCGACGAAGATGGGGTTAGACACGGCGGTCGGGATGTGCAGTCCGTAAGTCGGTCCCATGACGGGGCCGAGCTGCAGGTCTTCACCGGTGGTGGCCACGATCACGTGCGTGTCGGATTTCAGTTCCAGCGGCAGCGTGGCATCGAACTTCACCACGCCATTGCCGAACCGGTCGGGCGTTTCGCGGCGCGTGAAGTTCAGCTTCTTTTCCGGCCGGCCGTTCAGGAAGATTTGCACGCGGTTCACGTCCAGCCAGTTCGGGCATTGTATGCGGACGTACACTTCGGCTTTGCCGCCTGACGCCGACACGTCGTCGCCCGGAATGCCTTGTGACTTGCTCTTGTCCTTCAACTGCTCCTCGCCGGAAGCCGCCGGCGCGAGTGCCTTCAGCCGCACTTCCAGGAACGGCCCGTTGGTCATGATGACGTGGCCCGCTTCGGACGTGTGCACCATGTCCATTGTCTCGACCTTGGCCGGGTCGTCGGTGGGGCTCTTCAAGTAATTCCGCAAAAAGCCCGAGCCGTGGAAGTTGTAATGGGCGTCGGTGTTCACCACGCCGGGAACGCGATAGCCCAGGTTCAGCATTTGCATCCAATGAAAGATCGGATTGCGAGTGTCGCGGCCGCCGGGGTCGGCGGTGGGCGGCGTAAAGATGCCCTGAGGCGGATGCACTTCGACCACGTCCATGAACCCGAACATCTTCTCAAAACCGCCGTCAGGTTTGCCGTCCAGATCCTTGTCGCCGATGATCTGCGCCAGGTTCGGATGATTGCCCTGCACCAGCTTGTCGCTGTTGTTGTCCCACAGTGCGAGCCGTTCGATTTGCAAGATCGGGTTGGCGTCGGTCACTGGCGCACCGCCGTCTTGAGTGTGCGGCTTGTGGAGCAGCGGAAAGGCGTTTTGATGATTCACCGGCAGCGGGCTACCGGTCAGCTCCATGCCGGTGCACGTGGCCATCAAATGCTCGACGCCCAGCAGTTTCAAATGCGGCACATACGTGTCGATGCGATTGTGTTCCGTGCAGGGAGCGAATTCGATGTGTTCGCAGAGCAGATTCAGCACGCGGCCGAGTTGGCTCGACGTGTTGTCGCCCGAGGGACTGGAGTGACTGTGGAAATCGCTGCTGACCCAGCCTGTGGTGTCGACGCTGCGAATCAGTTTCGCTTCGAGCCGCGTCTCCTTGCCGCGCTGCACCTCAATCTCTGTGTAGACGGCGTCATATTCGGGGCCGTAGCTAACAATCACGTCGTACTGGCCGGGCCCGATCTCTTGGCGGAATGCGCCCGTGTGACTGTAATACAGATTCTGAATCGCGTAGGTGGCGCTGTCGGGTCCGAAGTTCGGATCGGCCGTGCCGTCCTTGCCGTGAAACGCCACCTTGCACGGAATCGGCCCGCCGCTCTCGTCCGTGATCTCGGCGACAACGTAGCCGCACGGTTCAAGCTGCACCGTGAATTGATCGGCGGCCGCTGTATCGATCGCTTGCGTCGCCGTCGGCCTACCCAATGCGGCCACGCTGACTTCGTACTTTCCTTCGGACAAGTCAAACGACAGCGTTCCGTTTTCGTCGGCGCGACCGCTGGCATATGGATTCTGGTCTCCGGCGGCTGTGAGACTGATCATCGCCCCGTCGATCAGGCCCGCGGAATCTTTCGCTTGAATCGTGACGCGCTTGGTCGCCGATCCCGCGAGCCGGCTGGCGCTGCCTCGGACGTCGAACAGATTCGCGCCGGGAAAAATCCTTCGAGCGAGCGTAAACGTCGCGCCCGGTTCGATCGTGACACTGGCCTTGCCGTCTTTGACGTACTCGATCAGCGTTGCGCCGCGGCTGCTGCGGCGCGGTTCGTAACCTTCGACGACGATGCCATAGGCTTGGCGAAAGAATTCGTCGTGAGCCCAGAACAAGTTCGTCTTGGCGTCGGCGCCGAAAGTGAACGTGCGGTCGGCACGCATGGCGTCGGTCAACTCTTCAACGATCGGCTTGTCGAGCGAACTGTGACAGATCGTTTCCACCGATACGTACGGCTGGCCATCGGCCACAGTGTAGCGAACGGTGACCTGCGGCTTGTCCGCGACCGGCGCTGCTTTGCATTCCAGTGACACCGTCTTGCCGCGCGTGTTGATATTCTGACTGGCCGATTGACGCTTGCCGTCCGTGATGGCGACGGTGTCATTGGCCAATGTAAACGCATAGCGAGATGCACAGGGATAGTACGCGCTCAGTTGGTCGTTCAATTCGTCTCGCCGCGTCAAATCGATGATCGCACCGCCAACGCTGCGCACCGTCATGTTGGCGTTGCGTGTTCCGACCGGCTTGGCGATCACGACCACGATCGATTCGTTTCGCAGCACGTAATCGCCGTAGATACAGTCCACCTCTTTCCCTCGAGGAGCAAACTCGTCCCATGTTTCCGGCGTCAACGTGACGAGTTCCGCGGCAGGTGTCGTCGCGGCGGCGGAACACGAAGCAATCAAAGCTGCTATCAAGGCGGCGTGTAGAAATCGGCTCATGGCGGTGTCTCAACGATCTGGTGTGGGGTTGCGGGGATTCGGGCGTTTCCAAGTGACGCTAGTATTCCCGATTCCACGGCCGGAAGCAACTGCCGGACAAATTCGCCAGTGCGCGATTCGAATTTTGGAGTGCGGCGGCTCGTCGCCGCTTTAGAAGTTTTGGAGGTTCATGGAGGAAGCCATTTGCGGGGCCGGTCAATCCTGTCAAACATCCGAAATTCCTAGAGCTGTGACGAGTTACAGCACTCCAAAAATTTGAGAGACGTATCGAGGTGGCGCGGACGCTCTCTTGTGGACTTGTCACGTTCGTCGGAAATCCGAAAATCCCAAAGCGGCGACGAGTCGCCGCACTCCATATTTGCCCGCAACGTCAGGGGTAGGTCTGTTGGGGAAGCCCGCAACGCGGTATACTGCTTCGGAATTTGGTGTCCGGTCGAATCGTTGTATTGTTCAAAGGAACACGCTGATGGCCAAGAAGCTGTATGTGGGAAATTTGCCGTGGTCGGTGACGTCTGCAGAATTGGAAACGATGTTTCAGGAGTATGGTGAGGTGATTTCCGCCGAATTGATTGCTGACCGCGACACGGGCAGGTCGCGCGGGTTTGGCTTTGTGCAGATGGCGTCCGACGAAGATGCGGGCAAGGCCATCGACGGGCTCAACGGGAAGGATTTAGACGGCCGCGAGTTGGTGGTGAATGAAGCTCGCGAGCGTGAATCTCGTGGCGGCGCGCGAGGCGGCGGCGGCAAGGGCGGCAGTGGGCCGCGAG
>JBGTKH010000452.1:0-5658 GCA_041744735.1 Pirellulaceae bacterium
CGGCCTCTCCGCCGCGATCGCGCTCAGCCAGCGCGTGCTCAACGGCGGCCAGCAGGAACTGACCGATTACCTCAGCTTCCTCCAAGGCGGCTGCTCCAAATTCCCCCTCGACCTCCTGCGCGACGCCGGCGTGGACATGGAAAAGCCGCAACCGGTTGACACGGCGCTGGCACACTTCGATGCGCTGGTGAATCAACTGGACGAGTTGCTGTGAGACACGTCGCCGGAATCTTGCTTCTCGTAGTTTGATGGGCTGGGGAATTTTTCGGCTAGGAAGCGCTGCATGTCCGTGCTGAATGCCACGTCGTCGAAGTTCAGAAACTTCTTGCCCGTGCAGCCCGCGACGATCTGCTGGTACGAGGCGGGCTTGTCGTAAAATCCGGCGACCAGATTTTCCTGACGAACCAGCGTCAACTGCATTTTCTCCCGTTCCGCTTTCAGCGCGTGGTTCATAATGGCCGTCGCGCCCAGCATTCCGAACCAGCGGTCTTGGCTGACGAAGTCTTTCAGGTCGCAGTAGGCGTCGAACACTCGTTTCTTGGTCAGGTAGCACGGGGTGTGCGATTCGAAGTTCAGCCCCGGATAGCCCAGCCGCCGCAGCGTGTCGTAGGTCTGCCACAGCATCCCTTTCCACACACCCTGCCCGCGCTGTTTCACTTGGTTCAGGTCTTCCAAGTAGCGATCGCGCCGAATCAAAGGTTCGGGCACTTCGTCCAGTAGGATGTAATCGTCGCAGAACCAAACAAACTCGAAGCTCAGCTCCGGGATCAGCGACGCCAGAAACAGCAGCAGAAACCCATTGGTCACCGGCGTGCGAAACCCACCCACCCGCGCCGTATACTCATGCGGCACGTGCTGGATCACTGAGGTATCATCCGACAGAAACGCCGGCCGATCACCGAACACCCACACCTTGCCGACCCATGGCGCGTAGCGCGCAACGCTGCGCAGTGAATAGCGGATTTCCAGATCATGCTGGGTGCTGTGGCGAAAAACATAGATGGTGTCCATCACCCATCACTTTGCTAGACGGCTCGTGGCAACATCGATGAACCTTAGGACTGACTAATCGACCGCACCTTTCGCGTCCATCGGAGGCGACATGCTATACGTTTCCAAGATCGTGCGAACATGTTCCCTCAAAGTCTCGCGCATCACGTCGGGGTGTTTCGACAACCATTCATCGAGAGAACGGTGGCCCGCTTCGCGTGATTCGGGTGGCGCAGCGTAAAGATCTTGCAATTGGATCGTCAGGCGCAACAGATCGGCCAACTCGCCTGTCTTTATCCGATCGGCAAGTTCAGATACCTGTTGTCGACTAAGCGGACCTTGAAATTGCATGCCGAAATCACGCGGTCCCGGTCCCTTGCCGTCACCCAATGGCTCGGCTTTAGCCCAGCGCTCCAGGAGGCACATTTCGTCTTGGTCGCGACCATCAATTCGCACCGTCTCAGCCCGACTGCTCGCGACTTGCACAGGTCCGTAGCGATACTGGCCCTGGACGCCAACATTTTCACCGCGACGGAACGGCTTGTAGAAGGGTTCGTCAAAGCCGAGTAGATCAGGAAGGAAGAGATAGCAATTGAAATGCATGGGCTTGCCCGGCTCAAACTGGACGGTCTTTGCCACGCTCACTGGCCCTCCGACAGCAACTTGTGGGACGGGCGAATCCGGTGAATCTTTATTAGGGTCGTAAACGTAGAAGACAAAGTTAGTCCCGTCGAGGCGAGGCGTCGGCCCGGTCACGACCCGTTCACTACGGTTCACGATGGAAACCTGGACATACAGCGGATCGCCAAAGAAAATTCGCCGGACATGAGGACGGATCGATACCTCCAAGTCCGCGGCTCTCGTGAGGTTGCTTGGCAACAATGCCGCCAAGCAAAGCAACAGCGCGCGTAATGAGGCAACTCGGGGCGTCCTAAATGTGTTCATTCGACCCACGTGTTGTCCAAAAGCGTTTGAAGCGCCTTCATTGTTGTAGGCATATTGTAGCTTTCCGTTAGATTGCGAGTTTCCTTGATCAATGCCTCGCGCTTGATGTCCGGCTGATTTCGCAGCCATTCCACGAGAGTCTTGTCGCCAGCAGCGCGCGACTCCGGCGGCGTGGCGTACAGTTCCTGCAAACGCATGGTTACGAACAGCAGATCGGCAATCTCACCCGGCTGTATCTGGCTTGCCAATTGCAGCGTCTGCGTATGATCGAGCGGCCGCAGGAGATGTAAACCGAAATCGCTCGGCACTGGCCCTTTGCCCGACCTCTCGATCTCCGCCCAAGCCCAACGTTGCAGCGTGCGCAACTCTTCGTCGGCACGCGCATTGACGGTTATATCTTGGCCGTCGCTCGACACTGCCATCTTAGGGCTAAGTGGATAGCTGCCCCATAGTTGAATGCTCTGGCCGTTGCGAATTGATTTCCAGAAGTCATTGCGATTCGGGTCGTGCAGTCCGGGGAGGAAAACGTACTGATAAAACGTCACGATCTCACCCGGTTGAAACTGGTTCGGTGCCGGAGTTCCATGGCCGTGCCGAACGATTTGCAAGCCCGTTTGCGGGTCACGTATCCTAAATGCAAATCTGTCTCCGTGGTAATACTCAGGCACGGCGGACACGACGCTTGCGCCGCGGTTGACGATCTTCACCTCGATGTACAGCGGATCGCCAAATATCACGCTACGGGCGTGAGCACGGACGGTGATCTCGAGGTCACAAGCGTCAGCTCGGCCAATGAGGATGATGACGAACAAAGGCGGGAGCAGTCGGAGTAATGTGCTCATTTGGGCCACCTCGTTTTTTGCACAATTCTGATTTGCCCGCTTGTTAAAGTAATGGACGCTGCCGTAGCCGCAGTTGGTCCGTGCATAATCCCTTCGTCTGCCGTAGCATCCGTTCCGTGCCACCCAAAGAAGCGATGCAATGCCTCGTGCGCAGATACTCGGTCGAGAAAAGTGTCAAAATCCACCATGTCTGGCCAGTACGGCTGTGCGTGCATATCTCGCGCGGTCTCGTAGAACACAAAGTTCGTGGGATCTTCCGTGCCTTGGTGTTCTGACCAACCGGCAACTGGGACCAATTGATCATCGTCGTTATCTTGGTCAAACTGGACGGTCTTTGCCACGCTCACTGGCCCTCCGACAGCAACTTGTGGGACGGGCGAATCCGGTGAATCTTTATTAGGGTCGTAAACGTAGAAGACAAAGTTAGTCCCGTCGAGGCGCGGCGTCGGCCCGGTCACGACCCGTTCGCTACGGTTCACGATGGTAACCTGGACATACAGCGGATCGCCGAAGAAAACTCGCCGGACATGAGGACGGATCGATACCTCCAAGTCCGAGGCACTAGCGAGCTTGCTTGGCAACAAAGCCACAAAGCACAGCAACAGCGGGTGTAATGAGGCAACGCGGGGAATCTTAGGTGTGTTCATTCGACTCACGGGTTGTCCAGCAACGTTTGAATTGCGTTCATCGTGGAAGGCATGTTGTAGCTTTCCGTTAGATTACGAGTTTTCTTGGTCAAAGCCTGTCGCTTGATTTCCGGCTGTTTCCGCAGCCACTCGATGAGAGTATCATCGCCCGCAGCACGCAACTCCGGCGGCGTGGCGTACAACTCCTGCAAACGCATAGTCACTTCCAGCACGTTGGCAATTTCACCGGGCTGTATCTGGCTTGCTATTTGCAAAGTCTGTCGATGACCCAGAGGACGTAGGAAATGCAAGCCGAAATGGTTCGGCGCTGGTTCTTTACCGGAAGTTTGGACCTCCGCCCAGGCCCAGCGTTCCAGCGACCGAAGTTCAGCGTCATTGCGGGCATGGACGAGGAGGTCTTGCCACTTGCTGCGCAATTCATCGCCAGCGTCGTTGAGGCGATAAACGCCGCAGATGTAATAAAACTCTTCACGCTGGCGATTCGGTGCCCAAAACGGATGGTTGAAGAGTCGAGCGCCGGGAACAAACAAAAACTGGTGAAACGTGTTTGGTTTGCCGGGCGCGAATTCAAGGGGAGATCTCTCTCCTTCGGCATCGATTTTCCACATTACCAAGTGCGTATCCGCGTTACGGATCTCGAATCGAAAGCGGTCACTATGATACGTGGGTAACGCCGAAACCGCCTCTTTCCCGCGGTTGACGATAGTCACTTCAACATACAGCGGGTCGCCAAATGTCACCTCGCGCGCATGGGTTCGGATAGACAATTCAAGATCCGACGCTCGGACTTCATTGCCCTGCGCGAAAAGCATAACCGCGAGCAGCAACTGGCTTAGCTTACTCATTTTGGCTTGTCCTTCGCTTGGATGATTCGAATTTGCCGGTTCGTCAGGTCAATCGTGGCGGCAGTCGCGGCCATTTGGGCATTCATGATGCCTTCGTCGGCGGCGGGATCAGTTCCGTGCCAGCCGAAGAAGCGATGCAGCGCCTCGTGGGCAGAAATACGGTCGATCAAGGTGGTGAGATCCACCATGCCGGGCCACTGTGGCTCCGCGTGGATGTCTCGTATCGTTTCGTAGAAGACAAAATTCGTGGGATCTTCGCTCCCCCCGTGCTCCGACCAACCAGCCGCGAAGTTTTCGGTATTCCCATCGTTGTCTTCATCGACCTTCCATTCATAGGCGCCAAGCATATGAATGACCCAGAAGTTTCCGGAACTGCCGACATCGCGCGCTGTAGGCGTCGCGGTGGTTTCTAGATTGTGAATGAAGGGAACAACATCGTGCAAGTCGTACGCCGGATATATCGGTTTGACCACGACGTTGGTCGGCGCGAGAAGTGCCGTCAGCGCGCCGACAGGCGGATCGTCCGGTGATGCACTCACGTCGTCGCAGGCGTTGCAATTGGGATCCCCATTAAATGGGCCGTCGTTTGGCCCGGGCGCTAACATGGAGTCCGACTCAACCCACAACGAGCGCCAGACCTCAAGTATTTGTGTACGGTGGGATTGGGGCACATCGTGTTCCTTATATCGAAGCGAGACACCGTCGTTCTTAAACTGACGGTTGTAGGCCACATTTGCCTGCGAATGAGCGGCAGCGATGTAATTGTTCCCCGGCTGCGGCTCTGTGATTGTAAGTAACTGCACGCCGATGTTCGATCCCGGTTGGACTGTGACGGAGAAAGTCGCGGGTGAAATGCCGATGGCATGCGCACCTAGGTTGTTCATACTCGACTTGAGATTATCATTTGGCGTATTGGTAGTGTTGTCTGGGTCATTTGGATCCGCGCCGCCCAGCAGCGGTTTATTGGGGTCAGGGCCTTTCAGCGGGTTATCAGGATCGTAAACTCTGACATACACGGTTGCCGTTCTGTCCGCGGGTACGGCCGGAATGATAAAGACTCGCAACTGTACCTTGTCGTGATTCTGATCAATCAGATTGCCTTCGCCATCCTTTGATCCCAAGGGATGGTTTTGTTCGGCAAAAATCACGCCGGACTCCGACAGGTTCGTTTCACCGTCGCCAGGATCCACTCCTAGCCAGGTTACCTCGGTGATTTCAAATTGCGTGAAGCGTTCCGGCTGACCCTCCACCTGCAAACCAGGGAACGTCGCCACTGGATAAATAAACCAATCGCCTGGGCCCGGCGAGCCGACAGCCGAACAGGCGCAAGAGGCCGAAGCGAACAAATTGCCACCGCCTAATGGTTCGTATTGTCCGACCCATGGTTCG
>JBGTKH010000453.1:0-29150 GCA_041744735.1 Pirellulaceae bacterium
GGGATGGCGTTTCCCCCAGCAATTTTGAATTTTGAACGACTGACCCCCGTGCATCGCATGGAAAGACTTCGAGGAACCGTGGCAGCTTTTGAACCCGTACTACTCGCGAACATCGACAAACCGAACAGCCACACGCTGGGCGTGTACGAGGCTGGCGGCGGTTACCGTGCACTGAAGAAGATGCTGGCGGAGATGGATCCTGTCGGCGTTCAGGACTTGGTGAAAGAGAGCGCCCTGCGTGGACGCGGCGGTGCGGGGTTCCCGTGCGGGTTAAAGTGGACGTTCCTGCCCAAGAATCATCCGGGGCCGATTTACTTCTGCCTGAACGCCGACGAGAGCGAGCCCGGCACGTTCAACAACCGCATCCTGATGGAACTGGACCCGCATCAGGTGCTGGAAGGTCTGATCATCAGTTGCTTCGCCACGCGCGCGACCACAGCGTACTTCTATATTCGCTACGAATACCCGCTGGCCTACCGGCGGCTGCAAGCGGCGATCGACGAGTGTTACGCGGCCGGCTATTTGGGCAAGAACATTTTGGGCAACCAGTTTTCGCTCGACATCTTTTTGCATCGCGGAGCGGCCGCGTATATCTGCGGCGAGGAGACCGGGCTGATCGAGAGTCTTGAGGGCAAACGCGCCTGGCCGCGAATCAAGCCGCCGTTTCCCGCGGTCGAGGGCGCGTTCCGCAAGCCGACGGTGGTGAACAACGTCGAGACCGTGGCCTGCGTCACGCACATCGCCGCGCGCGGCGCCGAGTGGTTCAAGTCGATCGGCGTTCCGTCGGACCCCAAGAACCCGCGCGATCCGGGCAGCTACGGGCCGAAGCTGTACTGTCTGAGCGGCCACGTCGAACGGCCCGGATGCTACGAAGCCCCGCTGGGCATTACGGTCAATGAACTGATCGACAATTACGGCGGCGGAGTGTGGAAAGGCCGCAAGGCAAAGGCCGCGATCCCCGGCGGCATCAGCATGGGGCTGCTCACCGCCGCCGAATTCGATTGCCCGCTGGATTTCGCCGGGCCCGGCCGCTACGGCTGTCTGGGACTGGGCACGGCGGCCGTCGTGGTGCTGGACGAGACAGTGTCGATCGTCGATTTTCTGCACAATAGTTGCCGTTTCTTTTCTCATGAAAGCTGCGGGCAGTGCACGCCCTGCCGCGAAGGCACGTCGTGGGCGCTAAAGATGCTCGAACGCATCAAGTCGGGCCGCGGCCGGCTGAAGGATTTGGATCTGCTGCTGGAAATCGGCGACACGATCGGCATCATTCCGGGCACGACGATTTGCGGCCTGGCCGACGGCGCCGCGTGGCCGATCAAGAACGCCATCCGCAAATTCCGCGGCGAGTTCGACGAGTACATTCAGCGCACCAACCCCGACGGCTACATGGTCACCGAACCGGTGCCGGCGCTGAAGTCGTGGGAGTTCGTCGAGAAGATTTCACACGTTTGAGGCATCATGGGCGTCGTCATCGTAGACAATCAGGAAGTGAGAATCACCGACGGCGAGCGGCTGAATGGCATTCAAGCCGCGGCACGGGCCGGGGTCGCAGTGCCGCATTATTGCTGGCACGCGGGCTTGTCGGTGGTCGCCAGTTGTCGCATGTGCCTGGTCGAGACGGGCCGCCGCGATCCGCAGACGGAAGAGATTTCGATGATGCCCAAGCTGGTGCCCGCTTGTCAAACTCCCGCGACGGATGGCACAGTGTTCGTCACCAATAGCGAGAAAGTGCAAAACGCGCGAGCAATGGTCGAAGAGGATCTGCTCATCCGCCATCCGATCGATTGCCCGATTTGCGACAAGGCGGGCGAGTGCCTGTTGCAGGACTATCATTTCGAGTACGGCCAGAGCGAGCGGCGGGCCGACATCAAACCGTTCACCAGCCGCCGCCGCCCGCTGGGAGACACCGTGACGTTGTTTGTGGACCGCTGCGTGATGTGCAGCCGCTGCGTGCGGTTCTGCCGCGAAGTGGCCGGCACCAGCGAATTGATGGTGGTCGACCGCGGGGCTCACGAAGAAATCGACGTGTTCCCCGGCTTCCCGCTGGCCAACAAGCTGTCGGGCAACGTGGTGGATCTGTGTCCCGTCGGTGCGTTGGGCGACCGCGACTTTTTGTATCAGCAGCGCGTGTGGTTCATGCAGAAGCACGCCGGTGTGTGTGCCGGCTGCTCGACCGGCTGCTCGATCTTTGTCGAAGAGAATCAGGACCACATTTATCGGCTCAAGCCGCGCGAGAACCCGCACGTCAACAAGTGGTGGATGTGCGACGAAGGACGCTACGGCTGGAAGCACGTACACGACGCCGCCCGGCAATCCGAACCACGCCGGCGCGATGGGGACGAATACGTCAACGTCGAGTGGTCCGCGCTGCCCGCCGAATTGGACAAGAAGCTGCGCAAGGCCGGCCATTTAGCCGCCGTGCTGTCGCCGCATTTGACGGTCGAAGAAGCGTACCTGTTGGCCAAGTACGTGCGCGGCATCGACGCGCAGGCGACAATGGTTTTAGGCCCCGTGCCAGTACACGGCGAAGACGAGAGTTTTCCATCGGGCTTCACCATTCGTGCCGAAAAGTGCCCGAATCGTCGCGGCGTGGAGAAGATCGTCGCGAGAATGGGTGGCAGTCTGGTGACGTGGGACGAGTTCGTGCCGCGCGTGGGCGACGAAAACTTCGGCGCGGTTTGGATCACCGGCGGATACAAAACCGACTGGCACGACGAAGCGACTGCCGAGACGTTCGCAGCGGTGCCGCTGCTGATTGTGCAAGACATGTTCGCATCACCGTTGTGGAATCGAGCGACGTATCAATTGCCGGCCGCTGCGTTCGCCGAGCGCGACGGTTCGTACGTCAATCACGCCGACCGCCTGCAGTCGTTCAAGTGGGCCGTCCGCCCGCCGGCCGGCGTGAAAGTGGAAGGCCATTTGTATTGGCAGTTGCTCGGTATGAGCGGATTGTATAACTCACGAAAAGTATTAGATGAAGTCGCGCGCGAGATCGCGTACTTCGCACCAGCCGCGAGCCCGGTGCCGGACGTGGGCGTTGATTTGAAAATAGCAATGTTAGTATGACTTCTACCGTCGCGAGCAAAGTACGAAGTACTAACAAATGACAAATGACCAATGACCAATGACCAATGACGTCCTCGAACCCCTGATCAAAATCGCCCTGTTAATTGGCGGTTTAATGACTGCGGCAGCGTACTTCGTGCTGCTGGAGCGGCGGATTGCGGCGTGGGTGCAGGACCGGCGCGGACCGAACCGCGTGGGCGTGCCGCTCAGTCAGCTCTACAGCGGCTGGAAGGATCTGCGGTTGTTCGGCTTGGGCCAGCCGTTGGCGGACGGTGTGAAATTCATCCTCAAGGAAGAGTACACACCGGCGCATGTCGATCGCCGCCTATACGTCTTGGCGCCGATCACGATTCTGGCTGCGGCCTTGGCGATCTTTGCGGTGATTCCCTTCGGCAGCGTGATTCCACCGGTGACGGGCGGCGAGAACGCAAAGCCAATCCAGTTGGTCGTCGCTCCCGGCTTCGACGTCGGTATGATTTATGTCTTCGCGCTGTCCAGTATCGCGGTCTACGGCGTGATCCTGGGCGGCTGGGCCAGTAACAACAAATACAGTTTCCTCGGCGGGCTGCGTTCGAGCGCTCAACTGATCGCGTACGAGTTGCCGCTGGGGTTGGGGATTCTCGGCGTCGTGTTGGCGGCGGGTTCGCTGCGGCTGGAGACAATCATCGAAGCTCAAGCGGCGACGGGCACGTGGTTCGCCTTCGCGCAGCCGTTGGGCTGCATCGTGTTCGTCGTGGCCGCATTCGCCGAAGCCGCCCGGTTGCCGTTCGATTTGCCCGAATGCGAACAGGAACTGATCGGCGGCTATCACACGGAATACGCGGGGATGAAACTGTTGCTGTTTCTGGTGGCCGAGTTCCTGCACATGATCACGGCGTCGTTTTTGATCGTGATCTTGTTCCTCGGCGGTTGGCATCTGTGGGGACTCACGGGTCACGATGACAACGTCACGTGGTTTCAGGCGATCATGCGCATCCTTGTTCTGCAGGGAAAGATCTTCGCGGTGATTGTGTTCTTCATGCTGGTTCGCTGGAGTTGGCCGCGGGTCCGCTTCGATCCGTTGATGGCCTTGGCGTGGAAGGTGATGCTGCCGCTGGGACTGATCAACCTTGTGGCCGTCGCTGTATTGGCCGAACTGCGCCGCGTGCTCGACCCCGCCGAACAGAACGTGACAATCGGCTTGCTGTTGATCGCAGCGGCGTGGGTTGTGTGCATCGCCGCGTGGCTGGCGATCACGGTGGCCGGGCCGCTGGTGGCGGACAATCGCCCGCGGCAGGACATGCATTCGTACGAAATTGATTCGCAGATATGAAATCAGACGATCCAAACATTCGCTGGATAGACGAGCCGAAGCTGGGACTGGCCGGCAAGATGTATCTGCCGCTGTTCGTGCAAGGTTTGACGACCACGTTCAAGCACCTCAGAGGTTCGCTCGGCGGCAGCACCGTCACAGTCAGCTACCCCGATCAAGAGCCGCAGATCGGCAACCCGCTGATCTATCGCGGCGTGCATCGTCTCAACAAAGACGAGCAAGGCCGCGTGAAATGCGTCGCCTGCTTCTTGTGCGCCACGGCCTGCCCGGCTCATTGCATCGACATCATTGGCGTCGAGAGCCCCTGGCCGGACCGTGAAAAATATCCCGAGAGCTTCACAATCGACGAACTGCGCTGCATCTACTGCGGCATGTGCGAAGAGGCTTGCCCGGTAGACGCGATTGAACTGACCAGCCTCTACAATCTGACCGGCCGCAGCCGCGAAGAGATGATCTTCGACAAGGAGAAGCTGCTCAGCGTGTTCGACGCGACCAAGGACAAGGAACCGATGCCGTCGGTGAAGTTGGGAGGCACGCTATGAATTACGAATTGCGAAT
The DNA here is from genome assembly GCA_041744735.1 of Pirellulaceae bacterium. GTDB lineage: Bacteria > Planctomycetota > Planctomycetia > Pirellulales > Pirellulaceae > JBGTKH01. The sequence continues at coordinate 4,937 of JBGTKH010000453.1, forward strand.
TACGAATTACGAAGGCAGAGGCGAGGTGCTGTCGGCAAAGCTGCGAGGCACCGTATGAATTGGTTCGGCGATGTAAAAACCGTTTGCCTGCTGGCCGCCATCGTCACTGGGGCGCTGGGCATTTGGCTGCTCCTGCCGCGCGGCAATCGCCGCGGACAAATCGCCGGCACGCTGCTGGCCGCGGTCAGTTTGGGGCTGTTGATGTCGCTGTTGCCGATGATGGGCGCGTGGGTTTCGCAGGTTTTGTTTTGGATTTTAGCGATCGCCACAGCCGTTGCTGCGGTGGCCACAATCAGCATGCGCAGCCCCGTGTACAGCGCGATTTGGTTCGGCCTGACGCTGCTCACAACGGCCGGATTGTTTTTATTGCAAGGCGCACAGTTTCTCGGCGTCGCGACGATCGTGGTTTACGCCGGCGCGATTCTGGTCACGTTTCTGTTCGTGTTGATGCTCGCGCAGCCGCAAGGACACGAATACTACGATCGCATCAGTTGGGGCACTCTGCCGACGGCGTTCGCAGCGCTGGCTGGAGTGCTGATCGTCGGCGGGCTGACGTACATGTTGACGAACCTGGACGCGACCGCGGTGAACGAATCGATCGCCAGTGCAGCAGTGCATCAAGGAGACGGCGAGATTTTTGCCGACCAGCACATGGCCAAGCTGGGCGGCGAACTGTTCAGCCGCCATCTTATCTCTGTGGAAGTGGCCGGCACGCTGCTGTTGGTCGCATTGGTGGGCGCGGTCGCAATCGTGATCCAAGGCAAAGAGCCTCGTGCTTCGACCGCGGCATTGCGGGGCGGAGGGCCGAGCGATGCTTAACGAAGTGGCCGTGCTGCAAAACTATCTGGTTATCGGCGCTGTGCTGTTCGCGGTGGGGCTGATCGGTTTTATCGTGCGACGGAACATGATCGTCATGTTTCTGTGTGCAGAAATGATGCTCCAAGGCGTGTCGGTAACGCTGGTGGCCTTTGGCCGCTATCACAACAATTGGGGCGGCCAGATGCTGGTGCTGTTCATCATCACGGTCGCCGCGTGCGAAGCGGGCATCGCGCTGGCCTTGATCCTGATGTTATTTAAGAAGAGCGGCAAGCTGGACATCGCGTTCTGGCAAGACATGCGCGAAGCGGGCCAGCCGCCGTTTGTGGATCGCGCGATTCCCGAAGAGCGCGCCGAAGAACGCGTGTGGCCGAGGCTCACGCCGGCCGGCATCGAGCCGCAAGTCGATGAAGTGGAGAAAGAGGAGCGGCTGCACCGTAGCCGAGTCTAACGGACGAAACAATGAGCACGTTGTTGATGTTAATTCCCGGCTTGCCCTTGGCCGCGGCGATTGTGACCGCGGTGTTCGGCCCGCGCGTATTGCGGTCGCAAAGTCACTGGCCGACGGTGCTGGCCTTGATCGGCTCGTTCGCGTGCAGCGCCGCCCTGCTGTATCAGATCTCGCGGCAGCAGCCGGTCGAACCCGGCGTGGAGACGAAAGGTTTTGAATACGTGTGCCGCATTTGGACATGGGCCAACATTGCCGGCGCATACGATCAGCCGCCTCAGCCGGGCGAAACGCCCCAATCCGTGGTCGCAGGCGGTCGACGCGACTTTCGCATCGACGTCACGCTGCGAGCCGACGCCTTGACCGGCATCATGCTGGCGATGGTTACGTTTGTTTCGTCGCTGGTGGCCATTTTTGCCGTCGGCTACATGCACGGCGACCGCGGTTACTGGCGGTTCTTCTCGTACATTTCGTTGTTCGTGTTTTCGATGACGATGCTGGTGTCGGTCAGCAACTTTGTCTTGCTGTACGTGTTCTGGGAAGCGGTCGGCGTGTGCAGTTACCTGCTGATCGGCTTCTGGTATCACAAGCCCGAAGCCGCCGCGGCCGGTAAAAAGGCATTTCTGGTCAACCGCGTCGGCGACTTTGGATTCGCGTTGGCGTTGTTTCTGATTTGGACGAACTACTATACGCTGAACTTTCACGACGAAAGTTCTGTGAAGCCGGCATTTGGGTCCGCGGCTGTGGCCAGCGGGGCTGCCGAATCCGGCAACACCCCACCGCCCGGCGTGCTCTCACCTTCGCGCATCGAGGCCAACGACTATTACGGCGGAGCATTGGGGTTGGCCATTTGCCTGCTGTTACTGTTGGGCGCGTGCGGCAAGAGCGCTCAATTCCCGCTGCACGTGTGGTTGCCCGATGCAATGGAAGGCCCGACGCCCGTCAGCGCGCTCATTCACGCGGCCACGATGGTCACGGCCGGCGTGTACATGGTCACGCGCTGCACGCCGCTGTTTTTGGCATCGCCTGATGCGCAGCTTGTCGTGGCGGTGATTGGCGGCTTCACGGCGCTGCTGGCCGGCTTGATCGCGCTCACGCAATACGATTTGAAGCGCGTGCTGGCCTATTCGACGATCAGCCAACTCGGCTACATGTTCCTCGGTCTCGGCACATGCACGCTGGCTGGCATCACCGCGGGCATGTTTCACCTGTTCACGCACGCGTTCTTCAAAGCTCTGCTGTTCCTCGGCGCCGGCAGTGTGATGCACGCGATGGGGCACGTGATCGACATGCGGCGCTTCAGCGGGCTGCGCAAGATCATGCCAGTTACGCATTTCACGTTTCTCGCCGGTTGTTTGGCACTGGCCGGCGTGTTTCCGCTTTCGGGATTTTGGAGCAAAGACGCGATTGTCGCTGCCGTTCATGAGAAGGCGTATCCAGCGGCGCATGAATCGATGGCCGGCGCGCATGCGCCTGCGAACGAAGAGTCCGATGACGCCGCATCCCACGCCCGGCCGACACCTGAAACCGTCCTGCCGCTCACAGATGATCAACGAGCCACGATTTACGGTTGCTTGTTCTACGCGGCCTTGTTCACCGCGTTCCTTACGGCCGTCTACACGTTCCGCGCGTTCTTTATGACTTTCTACGGACCGGAGCGAGTGCCGCACGAGGCCGGGCATCACGCGCATGAATCGCCCCAGGTGATGTGTGTGCCGTTGGCTGTGTTAGCTGCCGGCGCGATCTTTGTTGGTTTGTATTTCGAGTTCACCGGTTCGTTTGCCGGATTCTTACAGCCGCTGTTGCCGTTTGCGCCGCACGCTCACGAAATCAATCTGCCGATCGCGGTTACGAGTACGCTAATTGCAGTGTCCGGCATCGGCTTGGCCGGTCACCTGTACTTGGGCGATGCGCGCGAAGTGCAGTGGTTGACGTCGCTGTTGCGATTCGATTGGATGGCGCGGCTGGCCGACGCCGGTTGGGTCGCACGGCTCAAGCAGCTTGGACCCGTGGCCGCCGTGAACCGCGCTGCCCGGGCCGTCGGATTGGGATTGCTGGCAACACTGGTCGGCTACGTGCTGCTATTGGTCGTGCTGATCCTGGCCGCGCCGCTGCTGATTTGTCATTACTTCTCGCCGTACCGGTTGTCCTATCACAAGTTTTTCTTCGACGAGATTTACGGTGCGCTAGTGGTGTGGCCGCTACGAGCGCTGGCGGCGGTCAGCTTCTGGTTCGACCGCTGGATTGTCGACGGGCTGGTGAACTTCTGCGGTCGCGTTCCGCCCGCAGTTGGGACGTTGATGCGGTCGCTGCAAATGGGACTGGTACAGTTTTACGCGCTGGCCATGGTGCTGGGTGTGTTGATCTTGATCGCAGCTCGCATGTTTGGTCTTGGTGGCTGATGGACATGTCCTCGCTACTAATCGTGACCATCTTCCTGCCGCTGTTGGGCGCGGTGTTGATGTGGGTGCTTGCGCCGTTGGGGCGCCCCGTTGTGCGTTGCGGTGCGCTGCTCACGACGTTGATCACGTTAGCGCTGGCCTGCGTGTTGGTGGCGAACTTCCCCGCGAGCGGCGACGCCGCGGAGCTGGCCGTTTATGCCGGGAGCGATACACCGTGGCTGTCGTCGTTCGGGCTGGACGTTCGCTTCAGCGTTGCGCTGGACGGTCTTGGGTTGTGGCTGTTCGGTTTGTCGGCGCTGTTGATGGTCACGTGCGTGTTGGTCAGTTGGGAAGCCATCGAAGAGCGTGCGCCGTTGTTCTATGCGATGTTGCTGTTGTTGGAGTGCGGCTGTCTCGGCGTGTTTACTGCTCGCGACATTATCCTGTTCTATATCTTCTTTGAGTTCACGCTGATCCCGCTGTTCTTCTTGATCGGAATCTGGGGCAGCGACCAGCGGCGATATGCGGCCGTGAAGTTTTTTCTGTTCACGCTGGCCGGCAGCGTGCTAACGTTCCTCGGTTTGCTGGCGATTGTGTTGTGGGACTTCAAACAGGCGGATACCGGCGTGGCGCGGTTTTCGATCCCTGACTTAACCGCATCGCTTCAGGCCAACCCAATGCCGGCGACGCTACAGTTGTGGATCTTCCTGGCACTGTTCGCCGGCTTCGCGATCAAGGTGCCGCTGTTTCCGCTGCACACATGGTTGCCGCTGGCGCACACCGAAGCGCCGACGGCAGGCAGCGTTTTTCTGGCGGGTATTCTACTGAAGATCGGCACGTACGGATTTCTGCGGTTCAGCATTCCGATGCTGCCCCAGGCGACGGCCACTTGCATGCCGTGGCTGTTGTGGCTGGCCGTGATCGGCATCTTGTACGGTGCGCTCGTGGCGTTGGCGCAGAGTGACATCAAACGGCTGATTGCTTATTCCAGCGTCAGTCACCTCGGCTTCTGCATGCTCGGCCTGTTCGCGCTCAACCGCCTGGGAGTGCAAGGCGGCACGCTGCAGATGATCAATCACGGCATCTCGACCGGGGCGCTATTCGCGATTGTGGGAATGCTATACGAACGTTACCACACACGCGAGATCAGCCAGCTCAGCGGTCTGTCGCGGCGCACTCCGTGGCTGGCGTTTTTCATGGTGCTGTTCACGTTGTCCAGCGTCGGCCTGCCGGGCATGAACGGGTTCGTCGGCGAATTCCTGTTGCTGCTGGGCATGTTCCAACTTGCCCAGGCCGAAGCGCCGGGTCTGCTCAAAGTACAGTGGACGGTAATCGCGGTGCTGGCCGTGTCGGGCGTGGTGCTCGGTGCGTGGTACATGTTGTGGTTGGTGCAGCGCGTGTTTTTCGGGCCGTTGAAAGAGCCGCATGCGGAAGCGGGGCACAGCGGCGATCAGCAAAGTAGGACGGATTGGCAATCCGTCCCACAGGGACATCACGAAACGGTCCGTGACCTCAAATGGCGCGAGATCTTCGCTCTGGCACCGCTGGCCGTGTTTGTGTTTTGGATCGGATTATATCCGCAGTTTTTTCTCAAGCGAATGCAGCCCACGCTGGACGCGACGGTGACGGCGGTTCAGCCTGAAGTGAAGCGCGTGCTCGAACAGCGTTATGGAGCCCCGGAGCGCACGACCGGAACGAACGAGGAGCGTACAGGGGAGAATTTAACTCGTGTTCGTTGACTATCAAACAATCGTCGCCCTTTTGCCCGAAGTGATCCTGGTGGCGCTGGCTACGTGGATCTACATCGGCAGCACGCTCACGCGCAGCCGCACCTGGTGGGTGATGTTCGCCGTCGCCACTTATCTGGTCGCGGGGTTCGCGCTGTTTCAGCAATATCCGCCCACGGAAACACCGACGGGGCCACTGTCCGCCGACTCTTTGGCCTATGGAGTGCGCTGGTTGGCGCTCTTGGTGGGCCTGCTCTTCACGCTGATTGCCGCGCGCGCCGCCAGCCGCGAATTAGCCGGCGAATATTTGGGCACGCTGATGTTGGTGGTTGTGGGCGTGATGCTAGTCGCGTTGGCCAACGAACTTGTGTTTTTGTTTGTCGCGCTGGAGTTGATTTCGATTCCCACCTACGTGCTGCTGTTCTTAGGCCGCCGCGACCGGGCGACGGGCGAAGCGACGGCCAAGTATTTTTTCTTGAGCATCCTCTCGTCGGCCATTCTGCTGTATGGCTTCAGTTTCCTGTACGGCATCGCCGGCTCGACGTACCTGCCCGACATTCATGCCGCGCTCACAGCGTCGACCGCCGAGCAGTCGGCAAACGGTCTCATGTCGCTCGCGCCAATTGCGCTGGTGCTGATTGTCGCCGGGCTTGGATTCAAAATCGCCGCCGTGCCGTTTCACTTTTATGCACCGGACGTTTATCAAGGCACCACGAACGCTAACGCTGGCTTGCTGGCGGTGGCGCCGAAGATCGCGGGCGTGGTAGCGCTGGTGCGGTTGCTCGCGTACGCCATGCCCGCAGAGGGCGAGTTCGCGTGGCAGTTGACGATGGTCCTGGCGATGCTGACCATGACGATCGGCAACATCTGTGCTTTGTGGCAGCAAAACATGCGGCGGCTGATGGCCTACTCGTCGATTGCTCACAGCGGCTACATGCTGCTGGGTTTGTCTGCGGGGCTGGCCGTGCCGGAGAGTGGCGGTGTGGCGGCGACGCTGTTTTATCTGCTGGTCTACGCGTTGGCCTCGGTGGGAACGTTCGCCGCGTTGGCTTTGTTGAGCGACGAACGGCGCGAGCTGAACGACGTCGATTCGTTGGCGGGCCTGGCTCGCAATCGCCCGGTTGTTGCGGGTGCGATTGCGATCTTCATGTTCTCGCTGGCCGGAATCCCGCCGCTGGCCGGGTTCATGGGCAAGTTCGCGCTGTTCACCAGCGCGATCCGCGTGGCGACGGGTTCGTCGTCGCTGGCGTTCACCGCGCTGGCCATTGTCGGGGCCGTTAACGCCGCGATTGCCGCCGCGTATTACTTACGAGTCATCGCGGTGATGTACTTCCGCCCGCCGGTAACAGAAGATCACCCGGCCGATGCGGCCGGCAGTTGGGCGGCGATGATGGCCTGTGCCATGTTGGTGGTGGCGGTGGGAATCGTGCCCGGTCCCGTCGCCGATCATGTGGGATTCGCCGAACAAGCCGTGCAGCAAGCCAAGAATCGCCGGACCCAGTCTGCCCCGGCTGCCCACACTGGGTCGGCGAACTCGGCGATTCAGGCTGCTATGGTTTCGGCTGGCCGACGAGCCGACGTCCCACAAGACGAATCTAAGCAAACCCGTGTCCCGGCCAACAGACCGAGGTAACCTTGCGGGCCGGGCCGGAGGTCAACCATCCAACAACGCCCAGCAGCCTGAATTCGACCGCCTACCCTAGCATTCCGCGGTGACAACCTACGGTCACAGCGCGCGGTGAAAATGGGCGAATCGCCACGATCTTCTCGCGGGCTATAATGACCTGAACGGTCCTAATGCCAATTGGAACGGACAGCGACCCTTTCACACCCCACAGAGGGGTAAGGCCGATGGCGCGTAATCGTTCGACTGCCGGCGCATTGCAACGGCTGATGTCCGAGAGTTCGCTGCCGGTCTATGTGCTGGACGACCAGCGGCGCATCGTGTACTGCAATCCGGCCTGCGTTGAGTGGACCGGAATCGAGGCGGCCCAGTTGATCGGTGCACGGTGCGATTATCACTCGCTGCCGCAGGATTCGGATGGCGAGCGAGCGGCGGCTGGGTTGTGCCCGCCGCCGGAAGTCTTCGGCGGTCAACGAGCCAGCGCGGCCGTTTCCTGCCGACGCGCGACGGGCGAGTTGTCGCGGCGCTGGGCCACGTTCGTTCCACTGTCGCACACCGAGGAAAATGCCGGCGTGATCGCGGTGGTTGATGGCAATGACCTGTCCGACAACGAACCGGTCGATTCCGCTGTTGATGAACTTACGCCCGCCGAAATTCACCAGCGGCTCATGACCTTTCGCCAAGTCACCGCGGCGCCGTATCGCATCAGCCAATTGGTCGGCGAGAGTGCACTGGTGCGCCGCGTGCGAGCGCAAGTTGCACTGGCGGCTCACAGCGACGCCGGCGCGTTGATCATTGGTCCGCGCGGCAGCGGGCGCGAGCACGTGGCGCGCACGATTCACTACGGCGACTCGCGGCTGTCTGCCGGGCGGCTGTTGCCCGTTGCTTGCCCGCTGTTCGACGCCGAACTACTGCAAACTACGATTCGCGATTTCAAGCGTCGGCCCGCGGAATCGGCGGGGCAGCGGGCCGGTTCGGTGATGTTATTGGACGTCGATCAGTTGCCCGCCGATGCTCAGATCGAACTGGCCGGGTTCTTCAGTCTGCCGGACTTCAGTTTGCGGACGATTGCGACGGCGCGTCGACCTCTGTTGGAATCAGCCGACGAGGGACAGTTTCGTCAAGATTTGGCGTTCGCACTGAGCACCTTAGTAATCGAACTGCCCGCGCTCGCCGATCGCCCGGAAGACATTCCGCTGTTGGCTCAGCTTTTTTTGGAAGAGGTAAATGCCGCGGGCGGTACGCAGTTCAGCGGCTTTACCTCCGATGCGCTCGACCGATTCGCCGCGTATCCTTGGCCCGGCAATTTGGACGAGTTGGCCGACTTCGTGCGACAAGCCTGCAATCGCGCAGCCGGACCGCTGATCGCGCCGGCCGACTTGCCCGAGCGAATCAAACTGTCGGCCGACGCCCAAGCCTTCGCGCCACGGCATGAAGAGACGATCGTGCTGGATGACTTTCTGGCCGAGATCGAAACGGAATTGATTCGCCGCGCACTGGCCCGCGCGAAGGGAAACAAAACTCGGGCGGCCGAATTGCTCGGAATCAACCGCGCCCGGCTGCTGCGCCGCATGGCTCAGATCGGTTTAGACGACGCCGTAGGACGGATTGCCAATCCGTCCGAAACAACGGGGACGGATTAGCAATCCGTCATAACAAGGCGGACGGATTAGCAATCCGTCATAACAAGGCGGACGGATTAGCAATCCGTCCTACGAAAGTCGCCGCATGCCACGGACCGCCACGGCCGGTTGCGAATGTGAACAGTCACCTTTACGATACCTGAGAGGCCGTGAATGACTTCGTAGCTGAACTCGCAAGAGTTCAGTGGTCTCGGAGGAATCTGAAGTCTTGCGACTTCAGCTACGCCATGCGAGCCGGGCGATTGATTGTTTGCGAGAAAACGGGCAGTTGGGCGCACGCTCTGCGACAAGCCATGCCGGGCGGTGGCCGTATGTACGAAACGCGCAGCTTGCCCGATTGCTGGGACGAGTTGGCACGCAGCCCGGCCAGCTTCGTGATGATCGAGGTAACGCCGACGAATGTCGAGCCGCTGCTGGAGATGTTGGCCCGCATGCGGCGGCATTACCCAGCGGCTCGCGGGGTGGTCGTCGCGGGGCGAGAGTTGCGGTCGTTTCAGTGGCTTGTCCGCGAAGCGGGCGCGATTCACTTCGCAAGCTCGCCGCGGCGGCTGGCCACCGTCGTGCAATTGGCCGAGCGGCACTTGGCCGCGTTGCCGGACGAAGATTTGTCGCTGACCGAGCGAATCCTCGACCGGCTGCCGTGGAAGAGTGTGTAGATAGGTCGATCGTTTAACGGCAAGCCGAAGGCGACGGCAAGCCGGCTGCAACCGTCGCCTTCGGCTTGCCGTTAAACGGGAAACGGATTGGATTCTTGTTCCTTCAGATTTTGTACATTCATTGGAGAATCATTCATGGCCGCAGGCCGGATCGACAACGCAGCCGTCGAGTCAGTGCTCGCCGAATTCAAAGACCCCGAAACGGGCCGTAGCGTGCTGAAGATGGAGCAGGTGCGGGACATTCGCATCGCGGGCGATCAGTTATCGCTGACGCTGGCGTTGACCACGCACTCGGCGCCGCTCTGGAAAGACGTGCAAGCGGCGCTGGTCGATCGGCTGCGTGGCAAACTGCCGCAACTGTCGTCGGTGAACGTCAACTTGGCCGTGCACGATCGGCCGCCGGGGAAATTGGGCGAGATCGGCCTAACCGTCAAGAGCGTCATCGCCGTCGGCTCGGGCAAAGGAGGCGTTGGCAAGAGCACACTCGCCGCGAGCCTCGCACTTGGCTTAAAGCGCGCCGGCAGCAAAGTCGGACTGATGGACGCCGACGTGTACGGGCCCAGCATTCCGCATCTGCTGGGCGTGTCCGCGCGACCCGAAGTTGTCGATAACAAGATTCAACCGATCGACGCCGACGGCATGCCGGTCATGTCGATGGGTTTCCTGGTACCGAAAGACGAAGCGGTCGTGTGGCGCGGGCCGATGTTGCACGGGGCGATCACGCAATTCCTGCGCGACACGCGCTGGGGCAACTTGGATTACTTGATCATCGACATGCCGCCGGGAACCGGCGACATCGCACTGACGTTGTCGCAAATGCTGCCGCTAACCGGCGCGGTCGTTGTGTGCACGCCGCAAGAGGTCGCGCTGCTGGACGCCGTGAAGGCCATCGCCATGTTCCGCAAGGTCAACATCGAAGTGTTGGGGATGGTGGAGAACATGAGCGGCTTCATCTGTCCGGACTGCGGAAAACGCTACGACATTTTCGGCAGCGGCGGTGCGCGAGACAAAGCGGAAGAGTTGCAAGTGCCGTTTCTCGGCGAGGTGCCGATCAACATGCAAGTGAGAGTGCAAGGTGACGCGGGAAAGACGTCCGCGGTGTTCGATGATCCCACTGTCGCGCCGTTTCTGGAACGGATCGTCTTTCGTCTGGTCAAGAATCTTGCCGACTCCGTGGCCGCTGCGCCGCCGATGCCGTCGCTTCCGGTACTCTGATTGTTACCAAACGCGATCCCAAATCCGTCGTTTAACCCGTAGCCGAAGGCGAGGGCGATCAGAAACGCATACACCTCGCCTTCGGCTACAGGTTAAACGACGAAAACGAACATCGCTGACCCAGACAATAGGCGACGCAACTATTAGAGCCGCCGGGACTTGCGTGTCCCGGCGGCTCTTTCTCGTCGGAGTCAGAAAGCCGTCCTTTTGAACGGTCGTAGTGATCGCCAAAGACGATCGACTACTTCTTCTTCTTGGCCGCCTTTTTCTTCGGGGCAGCTTTCTTCTTCTTAGCAGCTTTCTTCTTGGCCACAGTACGTCCTCCGTTAAACAGGGTCCGCGACGAGTGCCTTCGTGACGTGCTTTTGAGTTACCTCTGAGCCGGCGAGTGCCTCTCGTCAACAACTCCCACAACTACTCGCCCGTCCGTCGGGCGTCGGTCCGCAACAACATTCCGTCTGTCGTGCACACCGGCGATGAGTGGTTGTTGGTACTCCATTAACTGTAGTTGTACGCATTTGCAAAAATAATGCAACATCTTTTCCACAAAATTTTTCTTCATCGATCAAGTGATCACAACGACACACGCGCCATCGCGCGGTGGCGCACAGCAGATGCGCGCTCAATAGAAAGAGATGCACGTGCCATCGGAAAGTTTGATCGCGGGTTGTTCACAGAGTTGCTCGAAGCCCAACACGTGTCGTTGCTGTTGCCGCAACGATCGCATTCGCAACCAGCGCCGCAGAGAACCTTTCGCGCGGGCAGGCGTCGCGCTTTCGCTGCACGCCGCGAGCATTTCATTCCACGCTTCCGACCATGAGCGCAGCTTGATGTGCAGCGGATCGAAGCCGTACCAGTGCACGCGCGGAGCGACGACGCGCGCGTTGTAGCGGGCTGCCAGTTGCTTGACGTTGTCGTTCAATTGCCGCGCGCGCGTCAGGGCTTCGTCGTATCCCAAGCGCGATTGCGGAAACAGTACCTTTCGCATTACCAGGAATTTGAAGCCGCCGACGTTCGACGTGCTTTCCAGCGGCAATTCGGTAATCACGATTTTTTCGGCAACCGTCGATAGCCGCTGCAAACACAACTCGATCCATGATGTGATGAGCTCGACGGAAGGGCCGTAGAGAATATCGTTGCCGATGTCCGTGATCAAAGCTGCGGTCGGAGCGGGCGGGCGCTTCGCCAGATCTTCCCATAAACGGCATTGCAGAATTCCCGGCAGAGTCCGAAAGTACACGCGGCTGGTGGCTCCGAAGGAACGTCCGTAGCCCAACGCCGCCATCACGTCTAGCGGCTGGTCCCAAACATTCCACGCCGTTTCTACGACGGTCGAAATGCCGTGCACCAGGTTGCTCGCGCCCAGCAGTACCAAGCGGCGCGATGGGAATTCATTCGGCGGCGAGCCTTCCGCGGGCGTCACCACGGTGACCCTCCGCCAAACCCGCCGCCGCGGCCGGAATAGGCCTGCAGCGTCATGTAACTTTGAAACGCCAGCAGGCCGAACAAGATCGCCAACATGGATTGGCCGCTGGTGAACCCATACACGGCCGCCGCGATGCCGGTGACGATCGAGAGAATGAGCGAATTCCGGATGCCGTCCCTAACGTTCATCAGCAGAAATACTTCCCGCGAAATCTGACCGCCGTCGAGCGGATACACCGGCAAGAGATTCATGAGCGCCCAAAAGACGCTGGGCAAGAGAATGTAAAACGCAAAATCGTTAATTGGCTCATTCGGAATCGGAGTGCTGCCGCCCCAAAGTAACTCACCAGGAACAAACGGCGGGCTATACGGCAGGACGAAGTCGATGGGAAACAGGAACTGCGGCCAAATGACGGAGTGACCTGCCACACGAGCCAGGATAATGATCACCGCGGCCAGTGCCAATTGAGCGGCTGGGCCGGCGGCCGACACGATAATCTGCTGGCGCGAATCCAACGAACGCCCGAAACCGTACGAGGAATGGGAATCCGGCACGGCCAACCCGCCAAAGTGATATAGCACCACGTGGGACGAAACCCCAAATCGTCGAAAGGCCAACGCATGGCCGAATTCGTGCACCAACAGCGAAAGGAACACGGCGGCCGTCCACATCAACACGTGCAAGCCGTCGGCACCGGTGATGTCCCAGCCCAATACCAACGCGGCCAACCAGAAAAACGGCGAAATGCGCACCGGGATGCCCAGCAACTCGAAATGCAAATCAAACTGCGTGCGTTGTGGCTCACCCAAAAACACCGCGGGGTCCTCGTTAGTCGTTGGCAGTCAAGTATGTCGACTTTTGAATCTGGAGTGCTGATTTTGGAGTGCGGCGACTCGTCGCCGCTTTAGGGATTTGGGAGTTCGCCGCTCGGTTGCGTGAACGATGCGGCCCGCTTGGCTTCGCACTCTAAAAGAAATCCGAAGCTCCTAAAGCGGCGACGAGTCGCCGCACTCCAAGATTCCTAAAGCGGTGACGAGTCGCCGCACTCCAAGGTTAGCATGCGGCGCGCGGTCGATGAAGTGTGGGGCGGGGCGAGTTGGCTCGCGGTGGGTGAGGTGTTCCAAGATATAACGAGCGGCGACGCGGGAGGCGCCGCTGCGGCCGAACTTGGCTTTTAACTCGGCGAGCAGCGCGATGCGTTGTTCGCGCCGATCGGATTTGGTCAACCACTCGATAACATGCCCCGCAAGCTCTGCGGATTTGTCGTCGCTGGTCGGGTATTCGGGATATGGTACTTGGTCGGCGTCCGATCCGTGCGGATCGAAGGGAACAGGCCGAGTGGTAAATGGATTATCCTCGGCCAGCAAATTCACCAGCGTCATGTACTTCACCGTGGCCAACATGCGGACCATCAGCGCCAAAAGCGGGTTGGCGAAGTACAAGATCACCGCGGGCTTGGTGTGATGCAACAGTTCCAGCGACACCGAACCGGAACATGCCAGGCAGCAGTGGCTGGCGTGAATCAACTCCGGCGTGCGGCCCACGAAGACGTCGATCGGCAGGCCCGTGCGTTCGACCTGCTGAGCCGCGATCTCTCCTTGCTTGTCGTTGAAGCTGGCGATGGCAAAGCGTGCGTTGGGGACTCGCTGGCGAATGATCTTGGCGGACTTTAGGAACCAGGGCAGATTGCTAGTCACCTCCTGCGTGCGCGAACCGGGCAGAATCGTCACCAGCGGTCCGGGCCGGCTGCCGTACTCGGCGATAAATTTCGCATCGAGCTTCTGGCGTTCCATCTGATCGAAATATGGATGGCCGACATACGTGGCGTTGCAGCCGCGCTCGCGATACCACGCGGCCTCGAACGGCAGCTTGCACAGCACGTGATCGACCAACCGTCGCATTTTGCGCACGCGCCAACCGGCCCAAGCCCACATCTGCGGCGCGCCGTAATAGAACACTGGAATGTTGTACTTCTTCGCCGCGCGCGCAATCCACCAATTGAAGCCGGGGTAGTCGACCAACACGACGGCGTCGGGGCGATGCTCGCGCAGATAGCGGTCGGCGCGGCGATACAAATTCCAGAAGCGAGGCAAATTCGTGAGCACTCGCGAGAAGCCCATTACGGCCAACTGCGTCAAGTCTTCAATCAACTCGCATCCGGCCGCCGCCATTTTCGGCCCGCCATATCCGACGCAGCGAATGCCCGGATGTTGTTGCCGCAGGTCGCGGATCAGATTCGCGCCGTGCAAGTCGCCGCTCGGTTCGCCGACCGAGAAGAAGATTCGCAAGTCGTCGTGTTTCCACGAGTGCTGGTCGATGCGGTTTGTGTGTGTCACGGCTACGCCACCTTGCGATGTACTGGGAGATTTGGCGGCGCCGCTCGCTCGGTGTCGAGCTCCTGCACGGTGATGCGGCGCCAGCGGCGCTGCAGCCGCCGGGCGGCCAGTAAGTGGCCCGGATTGGGCCAACCGTCGCTGAGCGTGCAAGCACTCGGCCGCGTTTCGATCGTCACCTCACCCACGCGAAAGCCGCGCGCCGCTACCAGCGTTGCCAAATAGCGATACATGCCTTGCGGCAACTGCAATCCCTCGACCGCTTCACGGCGCGCCGCCCAAAACAAACAGTCGGGATCGCGGACCTCCAATCCCAAGAGCAGCCAGCGCGGAATGCGTCTGACGCGATGCCAGACTTTGGCCCAGCCGCGCCGTTGCTGGCGGCCGTAAACCAAATCGGCCCGCGCCAGATGTGCGAGCAACTTGCCGATCTGCTCAACCGAATAGCGATCGCCCGCCTCCATCGCCACGATGATCTCGCCACGGGCCGCAGCAATTCCAGCCTTAACGGCCGCACTCAAGCCGGTGGTCTTGCCAAGCCGCAAGACTTTCAGACAGGGATGAAACGCCAGCAGTTCTTGGAACGCATGCAGATCCTCATTATCGGACCCATCGTCGATGACGAGCACTTCATAGGCGCGGCCTAGCCGATCTAGCGCCCGTCGCAGCTTCGGCAATAACGCCGCGACGGCTTCGGCGGCGTTCCGCTGCGGTAAGAGAATTGAAGTGTGAATCATCGTCGACATCCATGTCAGCGATCAGACGGTGCGAAGCAGTGTGACGAGAGACCCGCTCGCGCGGAGTATCGCAAAAAGGGACTTCGACGGATAGGGCAGATTTGTGCGATAGCGTGCTGGCTTGCTGGCATGCAAAAGGGGTCGGGAGTGTGTCAGTTCACCGTGCAAAATCGGCGCGATTGCGGTATCATGGGCGAAGTCTGGCCCAGGCTCTCCAGGCTTTAGTGATTCGCTTGCTGAAGGAGTTTTTCCATGTTGCCGCAAATTCGCTGGTTGGTGTTATCGATATGTGCGTCGGTTGTGATTGTTGTTGTCGCGCGCGCGGATGATGAAGGGCCGGCAGCGGCGGACAAGCTGCCGGTGGCGGAATTGGCGGCGGAAAATGTTGCCGAGCTGATCAAGCAGCTCGACGACAATAGTTTTTCACAGCGGCAAGCAGCGAGTCGGAAACTGTTGGCGTTGGGCAAGAGTGCGATTCCGGCGTTGGCGGACGCGGCGACGGGCAGTAGCCGCGAAGTGACGACGCGTGCGGTTGACGTGCTGAAGAAGCATTTGCAAAACGGTGACGAAGGATCGAAGGCAGCGGCGAAGGAGGCCTTGGATAGGATCGCTCAAAGCGAGAACCTCACAGCGGCCCGCGCGGCTCAAGAAGCTTTGCGGCCTAAGGAAGAGCAAAACGCGCAAGTCCCCGGCTTTCCCGGTGGCGGCATTCGGATTCAGGGCGGACAGATTCAGATTCAAGTCCAAGCTGTGGCCGGCGGCAACGGCCAACGCATGTCGATCAAGATCATCAACGGCGTGAAGGAGATCGACGCTCAAGACAACAACCGCCAGGTCAAGATCATCGACGATCCGAATAACGGGATCAAAATCGAAGTCACCGAGACGAGCAAAGAGGGCCGGGAAGTGACCAAGAAGTACGAAGCCAAAAACGCCGATGAACTGAAGAAGAATCACCCGGATGCTCACAAGGTCTACGAAGAGTATTCGAAGCAGCAAGGCATCCAAATCCGCGGCCTGCAGATTCAAGGCGGCGCGCTGCCCGCCGTGCCGCGCCCCATTCAACCGAATCGACTCATTCCTGACCAGAATCTGCCGCGCGCCCTGAACCGCATCGAGTGCCGCTAGCTCGCTAGCGGGGGCCAGGCGGGAGCTGACATTGACAGCGCAGACTCGAGTGCGTACTGTCTTCGCTCCTATTGGTGGCGGACGCCGGAACCGCACTCGCTGACCGGCGCATCTGGCCAGCTTCATTTCTCAACCGGCAGTGGCTGTTCAGATCATGTGGACAAAGCGAAGACAGTCCCTGGACCAGGCGCTGCTGAGGTTGGTCGATTTCGGCCTGGCCGGGGTGATGTTCATTGCACCTTATTTCATGGGCGGGCGGCAACCGTTGGGACAACTAGTGCTCGTTTCGATCATTTGTGCCACGTCGGTCGTTTGGACTATTCGCCAATGTCTGTTCGCCAAGTGTCGCTGGTCGTGGTGCGGCGCCGAACCGCTGTTGTTCGCGGCGCTAGTTTTGATCGTTGTCCAATTGGTTCCCTTGCCCGAATGGCTGCTGGGAAAAATGTCACCGGCTCTAACGGATGTTTTGCCGTTGTGGACAACGCAGGCCGATGGACCTGTGAACATCGGAAGATGGTCGCAATTGTCTCTGACGCCCGCCGCGACGCGCGGCGGTCTTGTCATCTTCCTGGCCTACGCCATGTTGTTTTTGGTGGTGAGTCAGCGTGTGCAGGGCGAGGACGACGTCGAGCGGCTGTTGCGTTGGATGGCTCTGGCGGCGGCGGGCATGGCGGCGATAGGGATCGCACAGTTCTTGCTAAGTAACGGCAAATTCCTTTGGGTCTACGAGCACCCGTTCCGCAATACGCGAAACGCCGCCAAAGGCCCTTTCACCAATGAAAATCATTTCGCGCATTTTCTAGCGCTAGGAATCGGTCCGCTGATTTGGTGGCTGCAACGTTCGCAAAGCGACTCGAACAAGCGACGCGACCATCGTGAACATGGCCAGAGCCTTTCCGGGTCCAAGACGCTCGATCGAGCGGGCGAACCGTCCACCAGGGCCGGCCGTGTTCACAGGCGGCAACGCAAGCCAACAGATGTTGGCGGCGGCTGGACCACCAGCCACAATCGAAGTCCTCAGCAAATCGAAAAAATCGCCTTGTCCGTTGCACTGGGTGTGGTCGCCTTTGCGGGGTTACTGACTTTTTCACGTGGCGGCGTGATTGTGGTTTTTCTGGCGACGGTCGTATGTGTCGGACTCTGTGCGCGTGCGTCGCTGTTGGGAAGGAAGTCGCTGGTGCTGCTGGCTGGCGTGGCGCTATTGGTCGGCACTGCCTTGTTGATTTACGGTTCCGAAACGCTGTCTCACGAGATCGCGTCGATTGGCACCGGCTCACTTGACGAGCTGGACCAGGGTGCCGCAAGGCGCAAACTATGGCGCGCGGACTTCGAGGCGTTTGTGCACTATCCGCTATTAGGCAGCGGCATCGGCAGTCACGCCGAAGTCTACCCCACCTACTATGCCGACTACACCGACGTTGAGTTCACGCATGCCGAAAGCGGTTATGTGCAAATCCTGCTGGAGTCCGGCCTTGTGGGGGCGGCATGGCTGCTGTGCGCCATGGCGATGGTCGGCTATTGGTGTGTGCGCAGCTTGGTGTACGCCGGCTCGAAACGCTCCACGGCCAGCGCCGTGGCCATTGTCGCGGGACTGTCGACCAGCGCCGTGCATGCGGTATGGGACTTTGTCTGGTATATCCCCGCCTGCATGTCGTTGACGGTGATCTTGGCCGCGTGCGCGGGCCGGTTAAGCCAACTCGTCGCGGCGAAAGCCAGTCCGGACAGCGCCACGACACAAACCCCCGCGTCGTGCCGAGTGATGTGGGCCGCGGCGACGCTCATGGTATTGGGTCTGGCCGTGCCCATGATCCAAAATCGTTTGGCACCGGCGCTGGCCGCCCCGTATTGGGACCGATATTTGAGTGCGGTGATGGCCCTGAAAGCGTCGCCTGTGAAAACCGACGATGACACGTCCGTGAACAGGCTGCTGCCGCTGGTCGAACAGACGCTGCGGAACGATCCCGACGACGCGCGGGCCAACTTGAAAATGGCGGGCTTGTGTCTGCGACGCTTCGAGCTGGACCAGAAGTCCACCGAGAATCCCTTGGCGTTAGCTCAGATTCGCGAGGCCGCACTGGCTTCGCAGTTCCCGTCCCGCGACGCACAGGAGCAATGGCTGTCGGTCGTCATCGGTGAAAACCGCCGACATTTGGACAAGGCATTCTATCACGTCCGGCGCGCTTTGGAGCTCTGCCCGTTGCAAGGCGAAGGTTACATTTGTCTGGCGGAACTGGCCTTTCTGGAAGGTAGCAGCGAAACCGCAGCGCAAGCGTGCATCGATCAAGCGCTGCGAGTCCGGCCGTATCACGGCGCCGTGCTGTTAGCCGCCGGCAACGAGGCCGCGTTCGACGGAGACATTCCGCGAGGACTGCAATATTGGAAAGCGGCCTTTCACCAGGATCCCGAATACCAATCTCAGATCATTGAATTGCTGGCGCCCCAAATGTCCGCGTCATTCTTTCTCACCGAGTTCGAGCCGGATTTATCGGGCTTACAGCGGTTGTACGCTCACTATCTTACCATCGGCCGCGACGACCAAGCCCGCGAGCTCGCGCCACAATATGTCGCGATCATCGAGCAACAGGCAAACGGGGAAACAGGCCAAGCCGCGGCGCAATTGTGGTACCAAGCCTTTACCGTACACCAATTCTTAGCAATGGGGCCGCAGGCCACCGAGTGTCTGCAAAGGGCGGTGGAGTGCAAGCCCGACGACTCTGACATGCATCGAGCGCTGGCGGCCCAGTTGCTGGCCCAACAGCATTTTGACGAGGCCATCGAACAGTTTCAGTGGTGCCTGCGACGTGAACCCGCTGACGAATCGCTGCGGCAGGGACTAGCCAATGCATATCGACAACGCTTATCTGTGCCGGCAGCCGTTACGTCTGTGAAGCCAAATCCGGCGCCACCGCTTCGATAGTCAGATTCTAAAACAAACGCGTTCGCACATCGTTAACCCTTGATTCGTTGTTTTGAGGTGCAAGTGAGTATATTTATGGAATTCGCCAAATTCATCCGCCGCCTTCACACGCTCCGCTGGCAGTTGCTGTTTGCGGTGGCGCTGCTGCCGGTGTTTGTCGCCATCCACGTTGCCTCGTACTGGTTACGATTTGACGGGCAACTGAACGATGCCAAATTGACGCAATTGGCCGCCACGGTGGGCTGGGTGGTGCTGGTGAAACTGGCCGTCTTTGGCTCGCTTCGTGTGTTTCAAGGCTGGACCGGCTTTGTAACCTTTCACGACTTGGTGACCCTGGGCAAGGCCACCACGGCCAGCACATTGCTCTTGATTATCGTGGCTTATGCCTTCTTTCCGGACCTGATGGCGCCGCGCAGCGTTTTGTTGATCGACTGGGTGCTCACGGTGGTGATCGTGGGCGGGCTAAGGAGTGTTACACGGTTAATTCAGGAACGGCAGATGCCGCCGTTTCTGTCGTCGGGCCAAGTGCCCGTGTTTATCGCGGGCGCCAACGACGCGGGCGAGGCATTACTGCGAGCCATCCGCCGCAATCCCAAACTGTCGTATCGGGTGGTCGGCTTCGTCACCTCCAATCCGAAACGCGTCGGTTCGCAAATCGGCGGTGTTCCCGTGCTGGGCACGCTCAGCGAGGCTTACGACCTCGCCAAACGATACAGCGTTGCCGAGATCCTGATCACGTCGGATGGTTTGCCCGGTCAACAGGTCCGCGCACTGCTCGAAAGCGGCCGCGAGCACCGGGTCAACGTCAAAGTGCTCCCCAGCTACGAGCAGTTGCTGCGCGGCACGGTCGACTTGCGCCCCCGAACTGTCTCGATTGAAGATCTGTTGCGCCGTGATCCCGTCCGGCTGGATTTGGCCGAACTGCACCGCTGGATCGACGACCGTGTGCTCTTGGTGACCGGCAGTGCCGGCAGCATCGGCTCGGAAATCTGCCGGCAACTCTTACAATTTGCCCCACGCAAACTAGTGCTCGTTGACCGCGCGGAGAATGGGCTGTTTTTTCTGGAACGAGAGCTTCGGGAAATAGCGCCTCACGCGGACATCGAACTGTGTGTCGCGGACGTAACCGATGGCTTGCGGATGGCTAGCATCTTTAAGACGCACGGCCCAGGCATCGTGTTTCATGCCGCCGCCTACAAACACGTGCCGCTGATGGAAGCGAACCCGGGCGAGGCCGTGAAAAATATCTGCGTGGCGACGCGGATGCTCGCCGACCTGGCCCACCAACATCAGGTGGCTTCGTTCGTGATGATCTCAACGGACAAGGCGGTGAACCCCACCAGCATCATGGGAGCTTGCAAACGGGTTGCCGAACTGTACGTCCAAGCGCTGGCCAAGAAGTCACGTTGTCGATTTGTCACCGTTCGATTTGGCAACGTGTTGGACTCGGCCGGCAGCGTCGTGCCGATCTTCCGCGAACAAATCGCCCGCGGCGGCCCGGTGACCGTCACACACCCCGACATGCGGCGCTTCTTCATGACGATCCCCGAGGCGTCGCAACTGGTCATCCAGGCCGGCGCAATGGGACAAGGCGGAGAAATATTCGTGTTGGACATGGGCGAACCGGTGCAGATCGTCGATCTGGCCGCCGATATGATCCGTCTGTCCGGGCTGCAAGTTGGTGTCGACATTGAAATCCAATTCACCGGCATGCGCCCCGGCGAAAAACTGTACGAGGAACTGCGGCTGGATGGCGAACAACATGTAGCCACCGCACACCCGAAGATTATGGTCAGTCAGAGCGCGGGGCAGGATCATGGCAACGTGGCGCACGAACTGGGGCGGCTGGCAAAGGTTGCCGACCGTTCGCACGAAGAGATCGTCGCCGAGTTGCAACAGTTCGTGCCACAGTTCCGCGCGCCGTACGGCTTGCAGCCAGAACATCGCAGCCGGGTCGCTGCTTAAAGGAGAACGGCCTTATGCACGGTCCAAAAATGGTCCTGAGGGCGGGCACTCTTGCCCGCCGAATGCCCGACCGGTTCTGGATCAACAGGTCGATTGGTTCGTGCTGCGCGCGGGGCGCTATGATCCGCTGTCTCGGGACCCGGGCGGCCGATATCGAAGTGAAGTCTTTCCCGGCCTGTGGCTCGACACCGACGCGCCCCTACGCGGGGACCTCGCCCAAGTGCTGGCAGTGCTACAGGAGGGAATCGCCACGGCCGAGCACGCGGCATTCGTCGACCGCTTAAAACACAACGCCAGTTGATCCCGATCAACTCGGCTTGCCGAACTCTTCAAAATAACGTATTGATCCCCTCTCAACCGTTACAATCGCGCTAAAGCATCGAGCTGGAAAAGTCGATTTACATTACGTTTGACATGATCCGTTGGTCCTGCCTGGCCTAGAAAAGGAGTTCCTCATGTCTGCTGTCGCTGAGTTGTCCCGCACCGCCGATATTCTAAAGGAAGCCATCGAGCGCAAAACGGCCAAGGTGGGCATCATCGGCTTGGGTTACGTCGGCTTGCCGCTGGTCAACGCCTTTATTAAGGCCGGTTTTGAAGTAATCGGCTTTGACGTTGATCCACAGAAAATCTGTATGCTGGAAGCGGGCACCACGTACATCAAACACGTTCCGTCGTCATGGATCAGCGGGTGGATCGAAGGGCAACAGTTCACGCCCACCTGCGAGATGCGGCGGCTGAGTGAAGCTGATTGCATCCTGATCTGCGTTCCCACGCCGCTGACCGAGAGTCGCGATCCCGATCTGAGCTACGTCGAATCGACCGCCCGCCAAATCGCGCGCACGCTGCGGCCCGGGCAGCTCATCGTGCTTGAAAGTACCACCTATCCCGGCACGACGCGCGACGTAGTGCTGCCAATTTTGTCACAATCCGGGCTAGTCGCAGGTGAGGATTTTTTCCTGGCGTACAGCCCCGAACGCGAAGATCCGGGCAACGCGAACTATACGGCCAGCACCATTCCCAAGGTCGTGGGCGGCCTCGACGCGATCAGCCTTGGCCTGGCGCAGGCGTTGTACGCCCATGCGGTCGTCGAGACGGTTGCCGTTTCAAGCTGCGAAGTGGCCGAGGCGTGCAAAATCCTCGAAAACACGTACCGAGCAGTGAACATCGCGCTGGTCAACGAACTCAAAATACTATTTCAGCGGATGGGCATCGACGTTTGGGAAGTCATCGATGCGGCGAAGACCAAGCCGTTCGGTTTCCAAGCATTTTATCCCGGCCCCGGCCTCGGTGGACACTGCATCCCGATCGACCCGTTTTACCTGAGTTGGCTGGCCCGACTTCATGAAACGCCGACCCGCTTTATTGAACTGGCGGGCGAAATCAATTCCAGCATGCCCCGCTACGTGATCGCACGGGTGACCGAGGCGCTGAACCACGTCGGCAAACCGGTCCGCGGCAGCCGCATCGCGGTCCTAGGCGTCGCCTACAAGAAAGATGTCGATGACCCGCGCGAGAGTCCGTCGTTCAAGCTGATCGAGCTTCTTGTCGCACAGGGGGCCATCGTCGGCTACAACGACCCACAGGTTGCTGTGCTGCCCGACATGCGTCATTACGACGTGCCGCGTTTGGCGAGCGAGACGTTAACACCGGAATACTTGGCGGCGCAAGATTGTGTGCTCGTTGCCACCGACCATTCGGCTTACGATTGGGATTTCATCGTTCGGTACGCGCCAATGGTTGTGGACACGCGAAACGCCACTCGTCAGGTGTCGCAGCAACGGGGAAAGATTTGGAAAGCATAACGTGACTAAATTCTTAGTAACCGGCGCGGCCGGGTTCATCGGTTTCCACGTGTGTCAATCGCTGGCGGCACGCGGCGACTCGGTCGTAGGACTGGACAACCTCAACGATTACTACGACGTGCGGCTCAAACTCGATCGGCTCAAACAACTTGAGCATCGGCCAGGATTCCGTTTCGAAAAGCTCGACCTAGTCGACCGCGACGCAATTGCATCCTTGTTTGCCGCTGAGCAATTTACAAAGGTCATCCACTTGGCCGCGCAGGCGGGTGTTCGTTATTCGCTAACTCACCCGCATTCCTATATCGCGAGCAATCTGGTCGGATTTCTGAATATCCTGGAAGGCTGCCGCCACGGGGCCGTGCAACATCTGGTTTACGCGTCGTCCAGTTCGGTGTACGGGGCCAATACGCAGATGCCGTTTTCGGTTCATCACAACGTCGATCACCCCGTGAGTCTTTACGCGGCGACCAAGAAAGCGAATGAGTTGATGGCCCACACGTACAGTCATCTGTACAACCTGCCGACCACCGGTTTGCGGTTTTTTACCGTCTACGGACCGTGGGGACGCCCGGACATGGCCCTGTTTATCTTTACCAAGGCGATTCTCGAGGGTCGGCCGATCGATGTTTTCAATCACGGTCGGATGCGTCGCGACTTTACCTACATCGACGACATCGTCGAAGGAATCATCCGCGTTGCGGACCGTACGGCACAGCCCAATCCAACATGGTCCAGTGAGACGCCGGACCCTGCCACAAGCGCCGGGCCCTACAAGGTGTACAACATTGGCAACAATCAGCCGGTGGAACTGATGACCCTGATTGAAACGCTTGAACGCGCTTTGGGACGCACCGCCGAAAAGAATTACCTGCCAATGCAGCCCGGTGACGTGCCCGCAACCTTCGCCGACATCGACGATCTGACACGGGACATCGGGTTCACACCTGCCACGTCGATCGATCAGGGTATCGACCGGTTTGTACGGTGGTATCGGCCGTACTATCAAGTTTGACTGTAATGAATCGCTAGTACGCCCGCTGATCGCTGCCAAAAACAGCGTCGACGGCGCGGTCGAATTCGGTCGGCGGACGCCCGGGGCGAGCGTGCCAGCCTGCTGCTTGCTCCGTCCAACAGGCCGTGTTATGGTGGACAGCGGTAAGTGCCAGGTTGGCCGTCCTGCTACATGAGAAGCGAAGATGCCGCTGCATGACTGGACAGATCTTGCGGGATGGGAAGGAGTACACGACATCTGGATCGTCGAGTTGCTGCGCGCAATCAAGCCCCAATTGCCGCCTGACTACCGGGCCTACATCGGCACGAGTCCCGCGCTGGCGATTGGCGCGGGAGGCCAGCGGCCGGATGTCGCCGTGCGGCAGTGGACTGCCGATCCCGTCCC
>JBGTKH010000454.1:0-6328 GCA_041744735.1 Pirellulaceae bacterium
CGGTGGCGGCGTCCTCGGCGGCCCGTAAAGGCGGTCAAGGCCAGATCCTCTCGCCGCGATTCAGCGCGTTTAGGGCCTCGGCGAAGTTGTTGGCCACGTCGCTCGGTTCCGCCTCAACTCGGCCGTACGTGTAACGGGCAAAGTTGCCCGGTGCACGTTCGTAATCCATCCACTCATTGAAGTAGAGCAAATCCAGAACCACGATTTGCTGATCGGGACCGTGACGGGCATTCCAGTCGCGGTACAAGTAGTCGGCCACGCCTTGGCGAAAGCGCTCGTTGCCTGCGTCGGTCAAATAACGGAACAGGTATCGCCAATGCTGGTTGGGAAATGTGTTGGCGATCCACTTCGGTTTCTCATAATCCACCGGCGCGCCGCCGCGCAGCACGTCGACCATCGAACCGTCGCGCAGCCGCGCTTGAGCTACGTACCAGCCGTTATTTCTCGGCGGCACGACGTACATGCTCCAGTGCTGCTGCAACATCGTCACCCGGCCAATCCAACTCATGCTGGGCGGCATTACTGTGCCCGAGCGATCGCCATATAGCGTGGCTACGTTCCAGACGACCACGTACAGCAAGAAGAACAAGCACACGGCGCCGCTTAAGAGCCGCGCCGCGAGTGCCGCGCGAGCGACGAGCGACGTTGAGGGTGGTTCGCCAACCGGCCGCACTGCCGCCGAACGCATGGGCCACAACCTCCCCAGCCAAGACTCGATGCTGCTTACGAGTCGGCGCACGAATCGACTATCCCAAACGCAACTCGGCAAGAACACGGTCCATGCCGCTAATGAGATGAATGAAAACAGCCCGACGGTCAGACACAATTCGATGCCGACGTGCAACGCCGCAAAGGCAACGATCGCCGCCAGCCGCAGATAGCGCGTGCCCAACGGAAACCAGACCAGCGCCGGGCCGAGCAACTCCAGCCACAACGTGCCGATCGTCAACCACTTCAAGAACTCCGGGAATCCAAGCAAGTATTGCCCAAACGGCTTGCCGAAATAGTCCAGCGACAGCGCGTAGTAAAGTCCGTCGCCGTGCAGCCAGTCGTCGTTGAGTTTCAGAAACCCCGTGAACCAATACATTAAACACAACTGCAGCAGCATCGCAGTTGTACCAACGGACACAATCGGCCGCATTGCACGTTCGCTGCCGCACCGGCGCCGCAGCGCGTCGACCGACCAGCACTGGCCCAGCGGCACGAAGATGGCCCAAAACAACATCACGCGCAGCAGCATGTCGCCGCCGTTGTACAACAGCGGCGCCCGGACGTGCAAAGAAGCCAGCATCAGAAACGAAACCATCGTGGCCAATCGCGTGTGGTAACCGACCAGCAGCATGAAGGCAAACAGGGCGGCGATCGCAAACAACGCGGCTTGGTACGCAACCGAGCCATGCAGATAATGCAGAGACCAATACCAGGCATTTGCCATGTAGTCTTTGCTGGCCGCGATGGGAAACATCCCGTCGTCAGCGTACATGGACCGCAAGTCCGCCGTATACAGCGCCAGATCGATCAGCAACAAGAGACCGGCGCAAATACGAAAGAGGGCCAGCGACCGCGGATCGATGCCGAATAGCTCGCCCAGTTTGGCTCGCCAAAACGCTTTGCGAACTAATGACAATTCGGAGCCCATCGAGGCCTCCCCAAACAATCCCAACGTGCATTTTTAAAATTGCACGTTTGACGGTCCTATCTCCCAATTCGTTTAACCGCCAGCCGCAGGCGTGCGTGATAGTTCGCGTTGCGTAACTCAGAGCGCACGCCTGCGGCTGGCGGTTAAACGAGTCATGCGGCGATCAATTATAGAACGTTCCCCGAATGAAACTCGGTCTCGGTCGCTGAAAGCGAGATCCCCAAGCCGTCACATCCGGACTAATCCGGGGATCACGTCTAGATCTAAACTTTCCACCAATCCGGCCCGCAGTCGTTCGATGGCAATGGCACCCATCACTGCGTTGTCGGTGCATAGAGCCGGCGGAGCGATGTGTAGTTCGACGCTCGCAGAGGCGGCCGCTTGTTCCAGGCGTTCGCGCAGCCGGAGATTGGCGGCCACACCGCCGCCGACGCACAGTGTCGAAAGCCCCGTTCGTTCGAGGGCCAGTATCGCCTTTCCAACTAGGCAATCCACGACCGCGTCCTGAAAACTGGCCGCCAAGTCGGCCACTTGCTGCTCGGAAAGATTGATCTCGTCGAACCGCGGCCGGCCGGGTCCGGCAATTTCGTAACGTACGGCGGTCTTCAAGCCGCTGAAACTGAAATCCAGCCGCTGGGGATCGTTAAGAAACGAACGCGGGAATCGATACGCCCGCGGGTTGCCCTTCTCCGCTGCCCGCGAAATTGCCGGGCCGCCGGGATACGGCAGTCCGAGCATGCTGGCCACCTTGTCGAACGCCTCGCCGGCAGCGTCGTCGATCGTGCCGCCCAAATAATGAAACGACGACGGAGCGTCGCAGCGATACAAACTGCTATGGCCGCCGCTCACAATCATGCCGACACACGGAAAGACGTTTTTACGGGCAGCCATGCGGCAGGCATAAATGTGAGCGTGCAGATGGTTGACTGCCACTAGCGGTTTGTCCAGCGCCAGACAAAGCGCCTTGGCCGCCACGAGCCCGACCAGCAGCGAACCGGCTAACCCAGGCGTGTTCGCGACAGCCACCGCGTCCAAATCACCAAGCTGAACGCCGGCCCGCCGTAACGTCTCGTCGATCACGGGCAGAATACGTTCGACATGGGCACGCGCGGCAATCTCCGGCACCACGCCTTGAAAACGTTCGTGCAGTTTGTCCTGCGAAGCGACCACCGACGACAACACTTCGAGTTGGTCGGTCACCACGGCGGCCGCCGTTTCGTCGCACGTGGTCTCCAGCGTCAGAATCTTCATGGTGCCGCGAGACTGGTTTACTTCTTTGCTTGCGCGGCGTCCTTTTCCGCCTCTGCCGCGGCTGGCTTCTCCTCAGGCTGCTCTGTTCCCTTGGCCAACTGCTGATCCAGATATTCGACCGCGCGCTGTAGTTGACGATCGACAAACGGCTTCTCGCCTTCGGCCGTCGCGGGTTCCGTCACGTCGTTCTTCACGATGTCGCGATCGCGGCGGTACTTGAGATACTCGGTCGATTCCGCGTCCGACAATTTTACTTCGAAGCCGTCGTTAGGCTTCACGCCCCACTCGTCACCGCCGTTGGCACCTTCAAAGCGATGGATGTTCTTGCCGCTGGGGCGTTGATAGCCCGACGTGGTCAGTTTCAACGCACTCCTGCCGTCTTCTAACTCGATGATGTTCTGCACGCTCCCTTTGCCCCACGTGCGTTCGCCGATGATCACGGCGCGCTGGTGATCTTGCAAACAAGCCGATACGATTTCGCTGGCACTGGCGCTGTAATGGTTCACCAGCATCGCGATGGGAAATCCGGTAAACGAGCCGTCCTTGTGAGCATCCCATGCTCGCGTCGGCGTGTTGCGGCCCGCCGTGCTTACGATCCGCCCACCATCAAGGAACAGGTCACAGACTTCGATCGCGGTTGTCAACAGGCCGCCGGGGTTGTAGCGCAGATCGATAACCAGTGCGGACATGTCTTGCTTCTGCAAGCTTCGCAGCGCGTCGCGCAGCTCGTCGGTTGTGTGGCGGCTAAACGAACTGATCCGCACGTAGCCCACGTTCTTCTCCTCGTCGAGCATGAAATCCCACGACCCGTCATCGTTGCGGCGGTCGCCCATGACGGTCTCGACTCGAATGATATCTCGCTTCAGCGAAATGGTTTCGGTCTTGCCGTCGCCCGGATGCTTAACGGTAATCGTAACACTGCTTCCAATCGGGCCCTTCATTTGCTTCACGGCCTCGTCCAGCGTGATCCCTTTGGTCGGCTTGCCCTCGATCTCCGTGATTTCGTCGCCGGCCAGCAACCCGGCGCGATGGGCCGGCGAACCGACGATCGGGCCGATGACCTTCAAGTGCCCTTCTTCGATCGAAACCTGAATGCCGATCCCGCTGAATTCACTCTCCACGCCGCTCTTGAACCGGTCCAATTCCTCAGGCGGGATGTAATTCGAGTATTGATCCAGTTTGGAGACCATGCCCTTGATGGCGGCTTCCATCAATTCGCGCCGGCTGATGTCCTTCACATAGTTTCGTTCGACCTGATCGAGCGTGTCGGCGAACAGTTGCAGCAGCTCCAGTTCTTCCTCGCGCTCCAGCCGGATTTTTTCTTCCGCCTTTGCCTTTTCCTCGGCGGTTTTCGCCACTTGCTCCGCAGCAGTATCGGCGGCTACGGTGCGCAACGAGGTCATGGGCAATAAAGATGTGCTCACCAGGGCGAGCAATACAAACGCCAAAGAACGCAGCAGGCGGCCAGTTCGCATAACAGTTCCTCCGGGAACGAATGGTGGGTGGGTATCGACCAAACGCGCGCACAAAAAACGCCACGCGACCGCAGCATCTGAGAGAGGAAATGGGCCGCGAGCGCAAATTGCTGTTCGGCTCGACTTACTCAAAATTATACTGTACCCGCGGCGACCCGGCAACCGCGATGCGCGGCCACGCATGGCAAAAACCAGCGCCGCACCTCCCGTCCTAACTCGTTTAACCGCAAGCCGTAGGCGTGCGCTCTTGTTAGCGCTGTGCAATGCAAGATCGCACGCCTACGGCTTGCGGTTAAACGATTCCAGCGGCGAATTGGGTGACATTTTAGAAGTCATACCAGACTCCACCGCCCAACTGCTGCTCGTGAAAGTCGAAGAACTCGAACTGATTGCTGCCGCCGTTCAGGTAATGGACCCCGACGCGCAACAGGTGTCCATGCTCGTCGGCGCGCCATGCCCAACCGGCTTGTGCCGTTAACGTGCCGCTGAAGTTCAACTCTTCTCGCAAGTGGCCGTTGACGGCGAAGAACGGTGCCCCGCGCGGACCGGTCGGCCTTAAGGGTGCATAGTCGAGCCCGAACTGAAACTCCCACGGCTCGCTAACGTCCGAGAAGAATGCCCAACCTGCCTCGGCGTAAATGCGAACATCGTCGGTCAAATAGAACGCATGTCCCAACACCAACACGTCGCGGACAAAATTCAGCCTCCGGAAGCCGGGATTCTTCGACAGGAACTCGTCGCCCAAATGCGAGCTGAGGTGGTAATAGGCAAACTTGGTCTGATGCCGGCCGAAGCCAAACGTAATCGGCAGTCCGCCGCGAAAGTCGGCCGAGCGAAAGTCGACGTCCTCGGGCACGTCCAAGCGCAATTGGGCGGAACCTTCTACGTCAATTTGAATGCCGCGCGGTATCAGCGCGTCGCGCGTGCCGTACCGAACCAGGCCGACTCGGCCGCCGAGCGTTGCATCCCAGAGCACATCACTGCGGTCCAACCGACTGCGATCATGAATCACGTGAGCCGACAGCCGCGATTCTTTCACACCTGCCAGATACGATTTGTAGATCAGTCCGCTGGGCAGCGTTTGAAACGTCCACGCGTTATCACGGAAGTTTTCGCTCGGGTACAAATTCGCATCGCGATCCGCCCCAAGCAATTCGTCGAGATCAATGTATTCAATTTCCGGCCCCGCATCGTGGGGCACGCTTGCAACGTGCCACTCTGCAAGCGAAGCATCACGCCCGCGCATTGATTGCGCATCAGCGATCCCCGAACTGACCGCAATCAGTCCGCCAATCACCGGCCAAGCTATCAACCACAGACTGCGGGGCACCAGCAACGTCTCCTGAGCACGCGACCCGGCTTGCTGTCGCAGAATTGGGGGCGTAGTCTAACGTCAACGGCGAACCCGAAATAGGCCGAATTCTGCGAGGTTCAAGGAAAGGGGTCGCTGGCAATCGAAATCAGAGGACTTGATCGATGGTCTTGTTGGAATTCAGCATTTCGCCGTTGGAAAAAGGGGCCAGTGTCAGTCAGTACGTCGCGCGCAGCTTGGAGATCGTCGAGAAGAGCGGATTGGACTATCGCTTGCATGCGATGGGCACAATCGTGGAGGGAGAACTCAACCAGGTACTTGACCTTCTCAAACGCTGCATCGACGCCATGGCCGCCGACTGCGACCGGATTACCTGCACAGCGAAGCTCGATTACCGCAAAGGATACTCCGGCCGCTTGGAATCAAAAGTCGCCAGCGTCGAGGAAAACCTCGGCCGCCCGCTAAAGAAGGTTTTATGAACGCAACAGACGTTTCAGTGGTGCCAATCGGTACCATCCCCAACGGCACGACGCACTACCTCTACACTGCGTGGCAATGTGTGGAAGAATGCGACGCCTTCGGCAGCCCCCTCAAGCAATACGTCTGGGGCATCTACATCGACGAACTCCTGCAACAGCGCCTGCTCGCCAC
>JBGTKH010000455.1:0-4815 GCA_041744735.1 Pirellulaceae bacterium
TCCCTGTGCAAGTTCGTTAGGTAGATTTGGCAGCACCCGGAATTCCCCTTGGGCATAAGCGTGCGTTTTGACATGCACGTCCGCGCGAAACTCGCCGGTCTTCGCCTTACTCTGCGCTAGAATCAACTCCAAGGCTTGAACCACCCGCTGGATATCGTCCGCCTCATCCGCAGGGATCGTTTCGACGTCATCTGCATACTGTAGAGGCCGGTTGGCATTGGTCATCGCAGGTGCCTTGAGGGTGCGCAGAGGAGTGTGCGGTTATTAGTCTACGGCGTCCTGATACTGCGTTGCGAGTGCCAATTACTCGTCCGTACATGGAGAACGTCATCTAACCACCGGTTGAGACACACGTTTTCTGGGACTGAAAACAGTACCGGAAAACGTCGCAGCAAAGCTTTTGAGACGGATCTGGCTTAATACGGCTACTGGATGCGTCATCTAATCAACGGTGTTCAAATCGCGGTTTACGGGCAAATCAGCCTACGACGCGACAGGCCGCCCCGCAGGTCCAAGCCACGACCGAGACGCCTTTAAAAAGGTATAATGACTGCCATTCCGATTGGCCTTTGATGCATCGCAGCTCGCGTCCGCGAGAATCGCGGTTCAATCAATGGCGATCGCCCAAAGGGAACTAGTTGTCGACTTCATCCAGTAGTTGGACCACGATGGGTCTGGATCGGAGGATGCAATGGCGATTTTGTCTGTGGAATTTCCCTGTGCAGCCAATAGTGCAGCTTGGCGTAGAAATCCGTTGAGGTTTCACCTTCACTTCTTACACACTCACCGAACAATTTGACGCGGCGTTGAAGTTTGGCATTTCCCTCAGGAGTGTGCTCCAACTCTCCAACGAATGCCAGCAGTTGAGCCAGCTTGTCCTCGGTCAATTCCGTATCGAGCAGAGTCTCTTGGCGACTTTTGTATTGAAACGTCTTCTCGCGGCCTTCACGATTTTCTTTTCGGCTTCGATCCATTTTGTTTCTCCACATCATGTCATTGTAGCAAATCGTGACGTCGTTCATGAGTCTCGAGCTGTGTGTCGCACGTCAACAGAAACGACGACAGCGAATTGACTCGTATGCAACTGCCACAGCCCGACGATCCAGAACTGGTGGACAAAAGTTCCGCATGTCCAATCTGCGGCGAACGACATCCGGACAAGCTGGTCTGGCTCGACGACGATAGGGTCGAGTGCCAGCAGTGCGGGTGTCGGTATCAAACCCTAAGCGCACTGGTCTTTCCAGCGCACGTGGCCTCGACGGGGGGCCATTTCTCGTCACGGGCCAACCGTCCGCTATTCGCCAGTTGTCGCCAAGTGCCTGGGTCAAACGCTGCCAGCGCGAACTGCTTGTTGCAACGTGGAGTGTCTGGCCAGGTAGAAAGCAGACAAGGCCGAGCGAGCTCGACCTTGTTGCTGTTCCGGATGTCCGACCGAGTGAAACCTAGGGAAGATCGTTCTTCTCCACGTCTGCCACGGACAAGTCGTTGTAGATCGCTCGGAACTTCTCGCCTTCAGTTCGATACCAAAAGACGATGCAGCGCGGGTCATCCAGGGACTTACCGGCGCCCAGATATTCATAATCGTCTTTCGACCGCGCGACCAGAAACGGCAAGATGCTCCCCAGGTGAGCCATGATCTTAGTGACTTCTTCACTTGGCTGGCCGTCTTTGCTGCCGGCTGAGAACAGGACCGCCCACTCGCCCCACTCGGTAATACTCTTGGGGAATTTTCCCGCAGACCGTTTTGTATAGCCGCGCAATGCCTCGACGATGCTTTCCTCGCCGCTCGCCACGTTGGGAATGGGGAGTTGCTTTTGCACTTCGTAACCCGCCGGTACATCGAAGCTGAATAGGGATTCATCCAATGGCTCGTTGAACCGGAAGTCCGTCATCACGACCTTGGTAATGGAAGTTCCTTTGACAAACATCTCGTGTTCGACTTGCACCAGCTCCTTGGTCTTGGTGTCGACCCAGATCGTGTAAGCATATTGACCTTGTTTGGCGACGAAGCCCTCGACGCTTCGGCTGCCAAGCGTTTTCTTGCCGAGTTGCACATCCGGCTTGTCGCCGTGCGCTTTGAGTTTTTCGAGCCAAGCCCACTGATCGTTTGGGGGATTGTTTGGCCGTTGTTTATCCAGATCATAAACGAGCGCGCGTTTTGCGTCTTTGATCAGCATGAGTCGGACCCGCGATGAGGAGTCCAAGATCGAGATCGTTCCGCCGACAAACTCGATTCGCTTGCGGCCATCCTCGGCGATCATCGTTTTTGTCTCGCTTGGCTTCGTGTTGCCTTCGGTATAAAGGTGTGTGACGTAGGTAACGGATCGGGCAGCCCGCAGGTGATCGATCACCTCGGCGAATAAGGATTGTGGCGATTGCAACATGAACACGGTCCCAGCAACAACGACAATGCTGGCGGCCAACGAGAGACACTTCACCAGCAAGCTCTTGGATGGGAATCGGGCTGGCAGCGCCGTCATGTGCGTCGGTTTGAGTCGGTGGTTCGACGACGCGGCCAGATGGTCCGCAGCCTTCCCTGGCAGAATGACGGAATCGAACAGCTGCTCGGCCCGAGCGTTGGTGGCGCGAGTTTTGACGCGTGCGATGGCCTCTGGGTCGAGCGGTTCCGAGAGCGTCGCCCAAACGGCCGCCTCAAGTTTTGGCTCCAATTCAGGAACGTCGCTGTGAGGATCGTTGCTTTTGGACATGATTATCGTTCTCCATTGAAGACAGTGATCTGGGACATCAATCTCTGCCGCGCTTTGTACAAGGCGGTCGAAACGGTTTCGGGTGAAATGCCGAGGACAGCAGCCACCTCGTCGCGTCCAAGCTGCTCAAAATAAGTCAGCGAAAAAATGGCCGCTTGTTGCTCAGGCAACTTGCTCGCCGCCCTTCGTAGCCACGCCGCCAGCTCTGCGCCCACGGCTTCATCCGGCGGACCGACGGTCGAGACTCGGTCCCCTTCGTCGAGTTCGACGGTGCTCCGCTTGCGCCTCGACAGATCAATGGCCCGCAACGTGGCTAGGCGAACAAATAGCCCCGTCCAGCTTTGCACGGGCCCGGTTGCGTGCATCTTGACCGCTTCAGTGAAAACCACCTGAGAAACATCCTCGGCATCGTGAACCGAGCCGAGGATCCGAAAAGCAATTCGAAACACTCGTTCGGCGTGCCGCTCCACGACTTGGCCCCAGTCCGGCGCCTGTTCATTTGACATAAGTGCTCCCGCTTGAGTGCGAAGTGCATGGAACGTCTATTAAAGTAGTCGTTGCAGTTGGAGTGCCATGACCCGAAATCACTCGATTTAGGAAATAATCGCAAGGCCGGCCCGAAAAGCCCTCTATTTGCCCGACGCCGTATGACACTACTCGGGAAGCGATCGACGCCTGGCAGGAAGGCGAAGTCGCGATTCTCCTCGACGGGATGAATCTTGTGCTGGACCGCGAATCGGCTTACGAGCTCGACGCGGACGGGATCGAGTTCGCTTATCTGCACTTCTTGACCCGGGCCGACTGCCAGCGCATCGTCGTCACCGTGCCGGTCAAGTAAGCGCGCTGGTCTTTCTGAGCCCACGTGGCCCCCACGCGGGGCCATTTCTCGTCACGGGGGGCTGTACGCCCACGTTCCCTCGATCGACGCCACGTGGGTCACGTCAACGTAACGGACCGCGTATCGGTCGTTCATCGCGACTGCAACACACGCATTGTCGTGACGCATTCAAAGTTCTTCTGGGTGTCGGATCGACGCGCGGTAATAATCTAAGAACCACCTGAGGTGTGTTTCGCTAAAGGTGATAATCAGACACTCCCTATAAACGACTTAGCCGTCAGTCTCGGAGTCAGCCATGCTTGCCACCACGTCAGCTGGGGTTGTTCGCGAGTTCTGGCGCCTGATGGCAACGAACGACTTTCATTCTGTGGCGGCGGTGCTGTCGCCGGAATTCGTGTTGGAATGGCCACAATCCAAGGAACTAATTCGCGGCGCGGAACGATTTGCGCGCATGAATCAGGAGTATCCAGCGCATGGGCGATGGGAGGTTACAATCAATCGCATCGTTTGTGGCGAGTCCGAAGCCGTCTCGGACATCACGGTCACGGACGGTGTGCAAACCGCACGAGCTATTTCGTTCTTCACGGTTGTGCAAGGCAGGATCACTCGCCTTGTCGAGTTTTGGCCCGAGCCCTATCCCGCACTTCCAAATCGCGCACATCTAGTTGAAGTCATGCCATGAGTACCTTCAACCCGGGAGCTATTTCCGTTGTACTTGAAAGATTAACAGTTATTTCAAGTATTCAGAATACGGTACGATGCGATGGACAACGGTGAATGCTCTTTTACCGCCGAGGCCACATCCATGCTGTGCAGATGTTTCTTCTTGGCAGTTGGTCCCATGTTTCTGCTGGCCGCGGCCATGTTGGCGGGCGAGCCAGTTTATGATCAAAAGGCTGGTCACCCCTGGGACCAGGCCCGCGACACCTTCTACGTTCGCCGCTTCTCAACCGGCGAGGTCTTCGAGCATCCGCACGCCTTCGGGCCACCTTGGCGCGAATATCAGCCTTTCGTTCACGACGCCGCCTTCTACGAGCAAGTCGTGGCCCGTTTGGAGGCCGTGCAGAAGCTGCCCGCCGCACAAATGGAAGAGCAGCCCGCGCCGCGCCGATTAATCTTCTTGCGCGACCTATGGCCGGTATTCGACGGCCTTGTCCAGGCGCGCGTGGACATCGCGGGCGATTCAGCGGCCAGTGCGAAGGCCATCGCCAACCGCGACGATTTGCTGCGCCGCGTCGCGCGCATCATGCGGCGACTGGAATTGAGCGA
>JBGTKH010000456.1:0-4065 GCA_041744735.1 Pirellulaceae bacterium
CGGCTGCGAGCGACGACGCGCCGGCCGGCCAGATCCGGTCGGCCGCCTGACCGAGCCCAATGATTACGCGCGTTGACGAGCAAGACCGTTTCGTCCCCCTCGCGAGTTTCGACCACTTGGCATTCATTCGTGTGCGGGCCGACGACACCGCCAATCTGCCATGACTTGCCATGATCATCGGAGTAGAAAACGTGCGACAAACTCGGGCCCGATTTGTCCGGCGTGGCGCGATGATAGGCGGGAATTACCAAGCGGCCTGTGTGCGGACCTGTTTGCAGTTGAATCCCCACGCCGGGCCCCACCGCATAGAAACCCCACTCGGGCCTCTTCACCTGCTTAGTAATGTCGGCTGGCTCCGACCAAGTGACTCCGTCATCCCGGCTGTGTGTGATCAACACGTCCTGTGCGTTGCGGAGCATGACCAGCCAGATCGTTTCCGTGTCGCGGTCTACCACAACCGTTGGATTGCCGATGGTGATCTTGGCATCGCCACCTTCCTCGTGCACGAGCACGAGCGGACTCCAAGTGCGCCCGCCGTCGGTCGAGCGTTTCAGCAACAGGTCGTTGTCCCCGAGATCCTCGCGGCTGGTCTTGCGACCTTCGCAAAACGCCAGCAACGTGCCGCGTGGCGTGACCGTGACCGCCGGGATGCGAAACGTGTGATAGCCCTCGGCACCGGCCGCGAAGACATCCGCTTGCTGAAACGCTTGCGGACCATCCGCGGCCGGCGGATCATGGGCGGACGCTGAATAAGTTACGCCGAGAACAAGCAGTACTAAGTGAACAAATCGCTGAGTGGCAATAAGCATCGGGATTCTCTCATACTCATCGACTGGCGTAGGTTCGTCCTAAGAGCTCGACGATCGTCTTCTTCAGTTCACTGGGGTCCATTGGGCCGTGCTTGCGATAGACGACCTTGCCGCCGGGGGCGACCGGGATTGTGTACGGCAGCGCGCCTTCCCACTTCGGATCGACACTGTCGAACAGCTTGTCTCGATCGTCGGAGTTAAACAGATAGTTGGCCGATGAGACGTGCTTCTCCGTCAGCACCTTTAACGCTCGCGGCTGGTCCTTCGGGTCGTCGGCGCTGACCGTAATCATCTCGAAATTGCGCCGCCGGTACATGCGGTTGATCGTGACAAACTCGGGCAGTTCGGTGATGCACGGGCCGCACCACGTTGCCCAGACATTGATCAGTCGATAGTTCTCCGTGTCGTTGGCGACAAGCTGTTTCAGCGCCGGTTCATCGATCAATTTCAAGTCCACAGGCTCCTGGTTCCACTTCTCCAAAGCTTCGCGTGCGCTGTCACGCTTGTCCGACCACTTAGTGGAACACCCGAACACGCGAGTCTTTTCCACGGCGACCTGCTGTCCGGCCAACAGGGCATCGAGCGTGTTGCGGGCGTCGTGCGACTTGACGGTCTTTACATCCGAGTCGTCGATGCGGCCCACGTATCGCAGCTTGCGCTGCTGGTCGAAGATGTACACGTGAGGCGTGGCCAGCACTCCGTAAGCCGCGGACATAGTTTGCGTATCGCCGTCGTACAGGTAGGGGAACTGAAAACCGCGATCCTTCGCTCGGACTTTCATGTCGGCCAGCGAATCGCCGAGATCGGTGTAACCCAGTTCATCCAGCCGCACGCCCAGCGGATCGTTGGGCGAGATGGCAACCACCGCAACGCCCCGGTCCTTGTAATCCGCATCGAGTTGAATGATGCGATCTTCATAAGCCTGCGCCGTCGGGCAGTGGTTGCACGTGAAAACGACCATCAGGATTTTGGCTGTCGCGAAATCTTCCAGACGATAAGTCTTGCCGTCCACACCGGGAAGCGAGAAGTCGGGAGCCGTGGCGCCGATCTCCAGCGGCTTCACATCCTCGGCCGCCGCCTGAAATGCCGCATTCAGCAGGACGAGCGCCACGGCCACAGCCGTCACCTGTTTGTAAGCGTAGTTCATATGCTTTCTCCAATGCCGAAGAGTTGCCAATGCTTGGCCATCATTGTATCGAATTACTTTGGGCGAATGTGCGGACAACACCTTCTCGATGTGTTGCGGGCCGGGCGTCAATCGAAGCCATAACGCCTTAGGCAAGTCCCGGATAAAGACGTACCAATCAGCGTAGCCGAACTCGCCAGAGTTTGGCCGATCCTCCAAAGTCTGGCGACTTCGGCTACGGGTACATTAATAAGCCGGACTTGCCTTAGTGCCGTGGGGGCCGAGGTAGAAGTGTTAATTTCGGCGGGAGTTGTAAAGAGTGGGCGGTAGGGGGCTCGAACCTCTGACCTCCACGATGTCAACGGGTAAGCGGCCAATTGTAAGTCCAGATAGCACACGACTTGCGACGACGCGTTCGGCGGTTTGCACCAGCAAAGGCGAAAACGTACACGGGGAGCTGGCGGACGGCGAACCAGGAAGCCGGCTGGAAGCTCTCGCCGCGGAACTGGCGAAGCTGTCGCCGGGGGACCGGGAACGGCTCGCTGCGATGTTGAATGGGCAAGCGCAATCGTAATGGGCTCACACGACGTTGATCTCTAACTCGTCTTCGAGTCCTGCGGCAAATCGTCTGGGGGCGCGTAATGTGGCAAACTCGATCTTGGACGTACCCGCGTCTTGCCGCGAGTTGCTTCCGCTTCAAGGTTGTCTCCTACCAAGTTGACAACGTTCCTTGCCTCTGGCAGATTCAGTGGTAGTCCGTGCCAAGATCATTAGGAATCGGCGACCAAACCGTGCGCCGAAAAGTGTTGGATGCCTTTCCCGTTTGCACAGTCAACGTGTCTGGGAGCCGTGAATCGTGCCGACGCAGGTTGAACTCGCCCGTCAGCGAATCACGCAGGTTCTGAAGTTCCTGCGGGAGTATCACACGCTCAAGACGCCGCCCAAGCGGAGCCTGGACGAATACGGCTGGCACCTGCGTCTCGATCAGTTGCCGCGGCATCCCTCTCTTAAACTTGGAGTTCCGCAGCCATCAACTGCCGACGATCACGCTGCGGCTGGCGGAACAGGTGGTTTTGTCTTTCGGGTAGAGCGTCCCAAACTGAAACCGTGCGAGCCACCACCCGAGTCGCTCCGGGAGTGGGTCGCTAGTGGTTGGGATCGACTCACTCGCGAAGTGGCAGTCATTGAAAGTCGAAACTTCACCGTCGGTAATCGGACTCAAACGATTCGGTTTGACGCCGATGCGAGCCGTGTTCGCGCTTTCGCGGAGTGGCAGAAGAAACGTGGCGCTTGGATTAAAGCCGAGCGTCCCGTTCGCGAAGCCAACGCGATTTACGAAAATCTCTACGGGCTGTTCGGGAAGTTGCAAGGAGACGCCGGACACGTTCAGTTGTGGCATGGCGACGGCATGTTACGAGCCACAGATACCGTTGGTGTTGTCGATCATCCCGTATTGCTTCAGCGGGTCGAATTGCGGTTCAACCCAGACGTTCCCGAAATCTCCATCGAAGATGCCGACGATCCAAGAGAGCTATCTGTTGGCCTCTTGGGTTCCATTTGCGATGGCGACGGACAAACGCTCGCGAATAACGCGCAGATCGCCACTTGCGAGCAAGAGCTTCGGCAGGACGGCGACGTGCAGGCTTTCGACGAGTCAGCCACAAATAGATTCTTGCGTCGGCTGGTCCAGGGGGTCTTTCAGACGGGCAAGTTCATTGATTCGGACGACGAAACCCCGGTAGCCGATAACGATATCACGATTCGTCGCAGAGGCGTCCTGTTTCTGGCCCCCAGGACTCGCTCCGTTTCAGAGGCCATCAATTCGGCTCTTCGACGGCTTGAGCATTCTTCGGAAAACAACATCTCAAGACCGTTCGCGAAGATCGTCGGCGTGAATTTAGATGAAGCTCACGCTGGCGAGCAAGACGTTCAAGGGCTAGACAACCGGCCAAGGCCCGCACCAAACGAAGTCGAGAATGACTTTCTTCTAACTGAGGTTTTGCAATCTTTCAGGTCAATCCCAATTGAGTCATTACGTGTTCCTTGTCTTGAAGTTTTTCGGTGACTTGATCGATGGCCCACGAAAGGGTCGTTCGAAGCGTCTCGTGCATCACTCCGCGGCAGGCTTCG
>JBGTKH010000457.1:0-5217 GCA_041744735.1 Pirellulaceae bacterium
ATCGCTGGGACTCCGTTCCCAAGGGAAAAGTTTGCAAGACTTCACCCATTGGAAACGCCCAGCGGTGTTTTCACCAACACCACTTTTCGAGGGCCGATTTCGGCTCCCTCGATTGCGATTGAGATTTAAGACCGCCGTGTCTGCGGTGATTGAATTCCAGATGATTTCGATTGCCCTATGAGGCGATGGCATTTGTTCACTCTGACAGTTGGCGCGACTCTGACTTCATAGTAGCTTGTCTCAATGCGTTCGCCATCCTCACTCGCGGAGTAGCTCAGCATGGCGTGGTGCGTCGCATAGCCGAACGCAGTCGCGAATCCGCCGTCGGACGTTCGGACGCAACTTTATAACCACGGCTGAAAATGATTGTGTCGCCTGTCTCCGTGATGGGCTCTTTCATTCGAACCTCACTTTAAGGGTAAAAGTTTGGAACAACTCAAGCAGATCGTTGAAAGGAACGATTCCAAGTGGGGACGGGTTTTCGACCTCGTAATCCAGGGCGCGATTATCGTCTCTCTCGTTAGCTTCTCGATCGAAACACTTCCCGATCTCTCGCCGACTGTGTTGCTTTGGCTGCAGTGGATTGAAATCGTCACGGTTGCGGCTTTCACGGGCGAGTATCTGCTTCGCGTGTTCGTGGCGGATCATAAGTTGCGGTTCATTCTCAGCTTCTTTGGGATTGTTGACTTGATCGCGATTCTGCCGTTCTACATTTCGACGGGTGTTGATTTGCGCTCGATTCGCGCGTTTCGGTTGCTGCGGCTGTTCCGCGCGTTCAAAATCGTGCGGTACAGCAACGCAATTCGGCGGTTCCATCGCGCGTTTCTGCTCGCACGCGAAGAAATCGTGCTGTTTGTGATTGTTACCGTGATGCTGATTTACTTCTCTGCCGTCGGAATCTACTACTGCGAGAACGAGGCCCAGCCGGACAAGTTTTCATCCGTGTTCCACAGCCTGTGGTGGTCCGTCGCGACGCTGACGACGGTTGGCTACGGCGACGTCTATCCGATCACCGTCGGCGGACGAATCTTCACGTTCTGCGTGCTACTGGTGGGCCTGGGCATCGTTTCCGTCCCCGCGGGACTTGTTGCCTCGGCGCTTTCCAAAGCGCGTGAAATGGAGACGTGAAGCGAGTCTTTTCGTTGGGAGCTGCGCACGAGCCGTGTATCGTAATCCGTTTCTTTGCCCCACAGGGGCCAAAATATGAAAGCCCAGGGCAACGCCCTGGGGTGAGCGTGACGAACATCCATCGCGAGCCCTGAAAGGGCGAAACAATGGGCCGAGCGAACCGTTGTTTCGCCCTTTCAGGGCTAAGTTTGCGATGGGGCGTCCCTTCCCAGGGCGTTGCCCTGGGCTATCCTATTTGGGCCCTTTCAGGGCCAGCGCCTTTAGCGTCGTCTGCCGGAACTCACCGATAATCCGGTCGTGACCGTGCCGGGATATATTCGATGCCGTAGGCCGGATGGATTTCGGAGGCCGGACTTGCAATCCGGCCGTACGGATTACTCATCCGGCCTACTTTGCGCGACAATTGTAAATGCGTTGATGCGTAAAAGTTGTGATGTGCAACGCGGCATCGATTGGTACAACGCTTGCTCTACTCATCATCGCTCCTCCTGTCGGTCCGAGGTCATTTCGCTACGAGAAACGCAATGCACGTGACAGTCGCAGATTACGTGAATCACGCCCGCGCGATGGGGCGTCATCACGTGAAGTGCGGGCTTGTCATTTTGTAGAAGTTTCTTCGGCAAGTGGCCAAAGTTACAAAACGTTTGTCGCGAACGATTCGCGGCCAGGCGTTTTCACCAAGCACACCGACAACATCTCATCAACATCACGAAAGGCAGACTGCATGGATGCAACACTGCTGCTGGCCGGCGCGACCGGCTTGCTGACCTCATTGGGTTTTCTGGAATCGTTTCGCCACCGCTGGAATCTGCGACGGATTCCGATCCGCATTCACGTCAACGGCACGCGCGGCAAGTCCGGGGTGACTCGGCTGATTGCGGCCGGTTTGCGGGCTGGGGGAATTCGCACGTGTGCCAAGGCGACGGGCACGCTGCCGCGCATGGTCTTCAGTGACGGCGCCGAGTATCCGATCTTTCGGCCGGCGCGAGCCAACGTGCTCGAACAACTTCGCGTGATCGCCGCCGCGGCGGCCGACGACGCCGAAGCGCTGGTCGTCGAATGCATGGCCGTGCAGCCGATCCTGCAGTCGCTGTGCGAGTTGCAACTGGTCCGCGCTACACACGGCGTGATCACCAATGCACGAGCCGATCACTTGGACGCGATGGGCCCCACGTCCCGTGACGTGGCGAAAGCTCTGGCCGGCACAGTGCCTGTCGGCGGGAAACTGTTCACCGCCGAGGAAAAATATTTAGACGTGTTTCGCACCGCGGCGGCTGATCGCCGGTCGCAATTGGTGGCCGTGGGCAGCGATGAAGTGGCCGCCGTCACGCCGGCCGAGATGAGCGGCTTCTCGTACATCGAACATCGCGACAACGTGGCCTTGGCGTTAAAGGTTTGTGCCGACGTGGGCGTCGACCGGCAGACGGCCCTGAGCGGCATGTGGCAAGCGACGCCTGATGCAGGCGTCATGTCCGCGCATCGGTTCGCGCTGCGAGGCTACCAGAACGTATTCGTAAACGGCTTTGCGGCGAACGACCCCGAATCGACCGGGCAGAACTGGCACCTGGCGATCAAGAATTTCCCCGAGCTGGAAAAACGCATCGCCGTGTTCAACTGCCGCGCCGACCGCGCCGACCGCAGCGTGCAATTGGCCGAAAGCTGCGTGCGCTGGCAACCGGCCGACCACTACATGGTGATTGGTACCGCCACACACATTTTCGCCAAGCGAGCGCTGGCGATGGGCATGGACCGCAGCCGCATGACGTGTGCGGAGCGAGTGCCTGCTGAACAAGTGCTGGACATGATGGGTGGCCTGGCCGATCGTTCCACGTTGGTCATGGGCATGGGCAACATCGACGGCCCCGGCATGCAGATGGTGCGTTACTTCCAGAGTCACAGTTCATTGAATTAGTGCATCATCAAGACGTAGGTTTCGGGGGTAGCCGAAGTCGCCAGACTTTGGCCGGGTCGGAAGGAGCCAAACTCTGGCGAGTTCGGCTACATCAAGACGGCAAATGCAAGGAGGCGTGTTCATGTTAGACCTGACTTGTGCATCGATCGGCATTGGGCTGATCGTCAGCTTGATCTTCTCGGAAATCTTCGGCTTGGCGGCCGGCGGCATGGTTGTGCCGGGGTACTTTGCCTTGTCGCTCGATCAACCGGCGCATGTAGTGTTGACGCTGGCCGCGGCGCTGTTGACGTACTTCGTCGTCAGCGGCATCTCGAAAGTGACGATCGTCTATGGCCGGCGGCGAATCGTGCTGATGATCCTGTTCGGCTTTCTGATCGGCGCGGCGATTCGCGCCACGCCCGCGTTGGCCACGGCCGGCGCGGAGACGGCGATCGGATCGGGCGGCTTTGACTTCTCGGTAATCGGCTTTATCATTCCCGGCCTGATCGCCATCTGGATCGATCGGCAAGGCGCGGTGCAGACGTTGAGTGTGCTGATGACTTCGTCGGTGGTGGTGCGATTGGTTCTGATCCTGTTGGGAATGGAGGTGCCCGCATGAAACGTTTGTATTGGCGGCCGCAGAAGTGTCCGAAGAACGTGATCCTGTCGATCGGCTTGCTTTCCATCATCGGGATGCTGTCCGTCGAGTTGCTAACGACCACCGAGAGCAGCCGCGAGCAAGAGCAGAAGCTGGCCGCCGCGCGGTTGGCCCAGCAGTCGATGGAAGCCATCAAGCAGGAGCGAATCGCCCGCGGCCACGCGATCAACAACGAACTCGACCCAACCGGCAGCGGCTTGATCGGCCTGCCGCTGAGTCCCGTGACCAGCATCGCCGGTGAACTGCGCTCCAAACAAACCGCGATCAACCCGAACTTCGCGGCAGCCGTGGTCGACATGTTGGTTCGCGCCGGCGTGAATCCCGGCGACTTTGTGGCGGTCGGTTACACCGGTTCGTTTCCCGGCGCGAATGTGGCGGTGTGTGCGGCACTGGAAACATTGCAGGTCAAGCCCATCATTATCTCCAGCGGCGCGGCATCGCAGTACGGTGGGAACATTCCTGATTTCATGTGGATTGACATGGAGCGGCACTTGCACTCGCGCGGGTTGATTAGCTTTCGTAGCGTGACCACGTCGATCGGCGGCTACGAAGACCGCGGCTTGGGCATGCCCGACGAGGCTCGCCAGTTGATCACCGCCGCCGTCCGCCGCAACGATCT
Organism: Pirellulaceae bacterium; assembly: GCA_041744735.1. Classification (GTDB taxonomy): domain Bacteria; phylum Planctomycetota; class Planctomycetia; order Pirellulales; family Pirellulaceae; genus JBGTKH01. Next base: position 4,297 of record JBGTKH010000457.1, read on the forward strand.
GCCGCTGCTCGCATGCACGTCGTTCACCGACTCGATCGACAAGCGGATGCAGATCTACCGCGAGCACTCGCGCGGCGCACCGATCGCCGCGTACATCAACGTCGGCGGCGGCACCGTGTCCACGGGGCGCGCACTCGGCCGCAAGCATTACGAACCGGGCCTGAACCTTCAGCCGCCGCCCGAAGCCTTGCAGTTCGATTCGGTCATGACCCGTTTCGTAAAGCAAGGCGTCCCGGTGATTCACATCTCGGAAATGACTCAGCTAGCCACCACCCACGATTTCCCGCGAGCCCCAGCGGTGATGCCGGTGATCGGCAGCGGCAACGTGTACGCTCAACCGCAATACAATCGCTGGCTTGCGGCCTGTGTGTTGCTGCTGCTGGTCGGCACGCTACGCGCGTTCGTGTTGACCGATTGGGGATATCGGGTCGTAAACACCGCGATGGCTCGGGTTCTACGCAGGCGGCGCGACTCGGAATGTACGCTGCCCGCGGGAGCAGAATTGATGGTCTGAGCACGATCGCGAGCAGGTCGACGGCGATGCCACAAGGCAAGTAAAGTCGACCAGCGCCTCGTAAGACGTCGATGTCGATGAGTATGTCGAATAGGCGTTCCACCACTGCGCCCACGTGATGACGGTCGTGCTGAATTCTATCGGGATTGGCCAATGTCAGGACAGGCAGGCAGCGCGCGGTGTTGCGCTCTCGAATGGTGACCTCCATAGACTGCGGCCCTTCCGCATTTCGGTTGCCGGTGATTAAGACGACGTCATTGTCGGACCTGCACTTTAGGCCATTGTACCGGAGGTCGGGCGGCCCAGATTGGGATTCCTAAAAGAAGCGGCTCTCCGCGATGCTGTGAGTTGTTCAACACTTCACCGCACCGGGAGAGCCAAGGATGGCTAAGGATAAACGTTCCGCC
>JBGTKH010000458.1:0-10889 GCA_041744735.1 Pirellulaceae bacterium
CAGGCCGGTGATCCTTTCGCTGCGCAGGAAATCCGGTTTGCCAACCATTCCCGCGATTCAACGGACGGTAGATCGAACCCCCTTGGTCAGCGCGCGTCTGCGCCGCTACAGAATTCACCCGATCGACATTGGTCTGTGAGCGGGCACTTCCGTCAACTTGAGGGTCTAACGACTGACTGCCGCATTACAAAGCCCCCCGTCGCGACCTCTTTCCCCCAATGCTCCATCGACGTCCAGAGTCAGTGGCTCGCCTTCGCCGCCCCGGTCGATGTGACCGAAGCAAGTTCTTGGTTCCGCGTTGGCTGTTTAGGTCGCGATCGCCCCAGTTCTGTTAGCCGACTTTACTGACACAGGACGGTTAGACCGATGCGTACAAAGTTGTTGCCGTATCTGACACAGGTGTTGTCGTCATGAGTCACGAACGGTTTCGGCCTTGAAGACACCGGAGACGCCCTCCTGAGCAGGTTTGGGCTAGGGCCGTTGCGTGCACAGGATGCGATCACGTCCACGCGTAGCGAAATCGCATGTGTAACATTTTGACTGCGCGCAGGGGTAAAATCTGTGAAAGTCGCAAATCAGAATGTCAGCCAGCTTCTGGCTGCAGAAGCGTGCATCACCGTCGCGCACAACGGAGCGAGCCAAAATGCATTCGGTGTTCCTCGCCGAAGCGCTTTTTGCACAATCACAAACTGCGTTGGGCTGTTGGGGCGACGCACGCAAAGAGTCGCTCCGCCCCGGAGACGAGTACCCATTCGCGGGGACAATCGCTGCCTCCCGGCGTGTCCCATTCTCGCTCCATTTTGACGGGTTCTCTGGGCGTCGCCCTTAAAAGACAGTCAGGTCGTCCTGGAATTCCTTCGCACGCGGAACGGCGAATGATTGCGTCGCACATGCGCGTCAAATCTGTCATACTGCACAACAACTTTGGATCGTGCTTTTCTGTTGAACCGAGCATGAATCAGCTAGTGGAAGATGATGGACAGTGGCTGGAGCCGTTTCGGTCGTATCTGACGCTGCTGGCGCGAGCCCATCTGCACTCGCGGCATCGGGCACAACTCGATGCATCAGACGTCGTGCAGCAGACTCTCTTGGATGCGTTCGCCAAGCGCGAACAATTCCGCGGCTCCAGCGAGGGCGAATTGGCGGGCTGGTTGCGCGAAATCCTCAAACACAATCTGCTCGACGAGCTGCGTGACCAGCGACGAAACAAGCGCGACGTTCGGCGGGAACAGTCGCTGGACGGCGCAATTGAAGCTTCGTTTTCCCACGCACAGCAGTGGCTGGCTGCCGTGCAGTCGTCACCCAGCCAGAAAGCCGTCAAGCAGGAGGATCTGCTGCGACTGTCCGAGGCTCTGACCAAACTGCCCGACGACCAACGCGACGCGATCGTATTCCACCACCTGCAGAGCCTGAAGTTGGCCGAAGTGGCGAAGGAAATGGATCGTAGCGAGGCGTCGGTCGCGGGATTGTTGTTCCGAGGGCTGAGAACTTTGCAAAACCTGTTGTGCGAGTGAAAGCTGACCATGTCTGAAAACAGCGGACCCAAATCCGACGACGACGCGAACCGCGAGCAGGAGATGGAAGCGGTGATCGCCGACTACATTCGCGCCTGCGAGACCGGCCTCGCGCCGGACCGTCGTGAGATTCTGGAGCGCCATCCGGAACTGGCCGACGAGTTGCGGCAGTTCTTTGGCCAGCGCGACCGGATGAATCAGATGGCCGAGCCGATCCGAGGCTTTGGCGACGCTCTGGCTCAGGGCGTCGGGCCGGGACAACAACTCAGTTACGTGGGGAACTACGAACTGCTGGAGGAAATCGCGCGCGGCGGGATGGGAGTCGTGTACAAGGCCCGCCAAACCACGCTGGGGCGCATCGTGGCCGTGAAGATGATCGTCTCCGGACGGCTGGCCACCGAGCAGGACGTGCAGCGATTTCAGGTCGAGGCGCAGGCGGCGGCCGGTCTGCAACATCCGAACATCGTGTCGATTCACGAGGTGGGCCAGCACGAAGGCTGGCATTATTTCTCGATGGACTACGTCGAGGGCCGCGATCTGTCGGCGATCCTGCGCGAGAACCTGTTGCCCGCGAAGCAGGCCGCAACCTACGTCCGTCAAATGGCCGAAGCGATCCACTACGCGCACCTGCAAGGGACGCTGCACCGCGATCTAAAACCGTCCAACATTCTGATCGACAGTCACGATCAGGTTCGCATCACCGACTTTGGTTTGGCGATGCGCGTCGAGGGCGACAGTGACCTGACTCGCACCGGCCAGATTGTGGGGACTCCCAGCTACATGCCTCCCGAACAGGCTCAAGCCAAGCGCAGCCTGATCGGTCCCGGCAGCGATGTTTACGCCCTGGGCGCGGTCCTCTACGAATGCCTGACCGGCCGACCGCCATTCCGGGCCGAATCGGTCGTCGAGACGATCCAGCAAGTGATCCATGTGGAAGCTGCCTCACCGCGATTGCTGAATCCTGGCATAGCTCGCGACCTGGAAACGATTTGCCTGAAGTGTTTGGAGAAAGAGCCGCACCGTCGCTATGGCACGGCACGGCAACTCGGCGAGGACCTTGGCCGATTCCTCCGCGACGAACCGATTTTGGCGCGGCCGATCAGCCGTCCGGCGCGGCTCGCTCGCTGGTGCCGGCGTAATCCGCTGGTCGGTACGCTCACCAGTGCGGCCGTCACATTGTTGCTGGTGGTTGCGGGCGGAGCGACGGTCGCGTACCTGCGTGAAGCGAACCTGCACGTCCGCGCCCAACGGCTGAGCGGCGAGATTCAGCGGGCCTACGGCGACGTGACGCAACTGCGTTCGACCGAGCAAGAACTGCGAACCGAGATCGGCTCGGCCGAGCAACAGTTACAGCAAGCGCAGCAGCGGACCACATCGCTCGAAGCGGACTTCGGCGATTTGGAAACGCAGCGGAGGTCGTTGGCCGCAGTCCTCGAAACACGTCAGCAAAAGCTGTATTCCACGCTGCTGTACTTAGCGCAGGCCGACTGGGATGCGGGCGAAGTCGTCCGCGCGGACGGATACTTGGACGATTGCCCGTCGCATTTGCGCGACCGGCGCTGGGAACGGCTCAAGCATCTCTGCCGGCCCAGCATGCGGACGTTTGACGGCACGAGTTGCCTGGCAATCAGGCCCAATGGTCAGTGGCTGGCGACGGTGCGCGAGCGAGTTCCCGAGCCGAACCAGCCAGCGCCGGAAGCGAGCAAACCCAGCCCAGCACGCTGGGAAATTGTGGTCTGGGATTTCCAAACCGAACAACTTGTCCAAGCGATTCCGAGTTGGACCGCAGTTCAGGCGCTCGTCATTCACCCAGACAACCGGACGCTGATTTCCGCCGGTAACGACACACTGGTGCAGCTCTGGGACGTGGTATCGGGCGAGCTGCGGCATTCGCTGGCGGAACACACCGCACCGGTCACGTGCTTGTCGTTGAGTGCCGATGGCCAGCGGTTGGCATCGGCCAGTTTCCGACAATTGCCGGACAACAGGTCGGAGGGGGAGATTGTGCTGTGGGATCTGAACAGTTTGACCGCGATACGAACATTGCCGGGAAAAACGGCGGTGGCGATCGATCCGTCAGGGCAGCGAGTCGCCTTTCAAATGAACGGTCAGGGAAAGTACGTTGTGCGGATCGAGCCATTCATCACTGGGGAAAACGCCAGGGCGAACACATTTGAGATTGCCGGCGAATCGGTATCGTTCTTCAGTCCCCAAGTATCCGCCTTCAGTCCCCAAGGTTTACACATCGCGATCACTCGCCAGGGCATCGAGATTTGGAACGTCGCCGAGAAGCAGCGTCTGTTCCAATTCCGCACCTACGGAACGACTCATCTAGCGTTCAGTCGCGATGGCACGCGGCTCGCCTACGCGGTGCATGGCGACAGCAGCATTCGCGACCGCACTCCCGACTCAATTGTCGTGCGGAACTTGCACTCGGGCGAACGCGAACGGATTTTGCCGTGGTATGAGTCACCCATCTCGGCGGTCGCGTTTTCGCCCGATGGACTTTCGCTCGTCACAACCGACCAGCAGAACGTGAAGGTCTGGGATATCACTCCCACCGCCGATCCGACCGAGGAAATTCTGGTCGACGTCCGCCAAATGAACGTCGGCCCGTACGATTGGCCGCAGTGGGGCGGCTCGCGGTCGCGTGTGAACACACCCCCGGGCAAGAATATCCCTTCCACTTGGGATCCGGGCAAGATCGATCGCGAGACCGGCGATTGGCTCAAGGGAGGATCTCAGAACATCAAGTGGGTCGCGCCGCTGGGAAGCCAGACCTATGGCAATCCGGTGGTCGCCAACGGCAAGATCTTTGTCGGTACGAACAACGGCCATGGCTATCTGAAACACTACTCTCCCAATGTGGATCTGGGGGTACTGCTCTGCTTCAAGGAAGAAACCGGAGAGTTTCTTTGGCAGCACTCCAACGAGAAGCTGCCGACAGGTTTCATTCACGATTGGCCATTGCAAGGAGTTTGCTCGACACCGGCCGTGGACGGGGACCGGCTGTGGTACGTGACCAACCGCGGCGAGGTCATGTGCCTGGACACCGAGGGCTTTGCGGACGGCGAGGACGACGGACCGGTGCAGGGCCAGCGGCAGACGTTATTCGACCTGACAGCGAATCTCGCACTGCTGGCTGAGCCGGGTGCGAGAACGCCGACCGCAGTCGACGCGTTGACCATTCGTTTACTCGTCGAGCCCATGAAGCTGCCCGTGCCGGCGTATCTCGATTTACGAAAACGAAAGGACACCCTGGCGTGGGATGTCGTAACGTATGACTACATCAAACGAACCTACGCGACGATATTTCGCGTCGGCATCGAGCAGGGTGAGCTTCGAGTCTGGAGGGCGACTGACGAGGCGGTTCAAGAACTGCTCGGCTCGCGGCCAGTCGATCTGACCATCGGGCTAAACGAGGGCCAAGTCAGCATGGACGTGCGTCGGCTGCTTGCTGCCAAGGGCTTTGATTTACCCGTTGAGGGACATGTCGAAACCACGGTGCCAAGCCGGTCGTGGCGTGTGCTCGCCGAGCTAACTGGCGAACAGAAGACGCCGCGGGAGCTCTCGATACAACTCGTCGGCACGCGGCTGGTGTGCGATGTACCGATGGCGAAGTTAGAACATGTCGCCGACGTGGTCTGGAGCCTGAACATGATGCGCGAGCTGGGAGTGTTTCCGCACAACATGAGCAACTGCTCGCCGTTGATCGTGGGTGACTGGCTGTTCGTCTGCACGTCGAACGGCGTGGACGAATCGCACAAACACATTCCGGCCCCCGATGCGCCGAGTTTCATCGCGCTGGATCGCTGGACCGGCAAGCTGCTGTGGACGGACAAATCGCCCGGCGCGAACATCCAGCACGCGCAATGGGCGTCGCCCAGTTACGGCGTCTTCGCGGGGCAGCCACAGGTGATTTTTGCCGGCGGGGACGGCTGGGTGTACAGCTTTGACCCGCGCGGCGACGGACGAGGCAATTCCAAGTTGCTGTGGAAGTTCGACGCCAACTTCAAGGAATCGAAGTCCATCATCGGCGGGCGAGGCACGCGGAACGAGATCATCGCCTTCCCCGCCATTTATGACGGACTGGTGTACATCGTGATGGGGCAAGACCCAGAGCACGGCGAAGGCTCCGGCTGCCTGTGGTGCCTCGACCCGGCGAAGCACCTGGACGGCTCGGACGTGAGCGAGTCGCTGGCCGTCAACCGCGACGGGCGGCCGATTCCGTACAAACCGATCCAGGCGGTCGATCCCGCAATCGGCGAGCGGTCGATTCCCAATCCGCAATCGGCGGTGGTCTGGCGGTACACGGCCCAAGATCGCAACGGCGATGGCGTGATCGACTTCGAAGAAGAGTTCCATCGTTCGCTGTCGACGCCGGTGATCAAGGACGACATCCTCTACGTCGCCGATTTCTCGGGCCTGTTTCACTGCCTGAACGCGAAGACTGGCAAGGCATACTGGACTTACGACCTGCTGGCGGCGTGCTGGAATTCGGCGTTGCTGGTCGATGGCAAGGTGTTCATCGGCGACGAGGACGGCGACATGGCGATCTTTCGTCATTCGGCCGATCCGGCGAAGTCGATGAAGACGGAGGGAGCGGAGCAAAAACCGTGGTACGGAGAGATCGCCATGCCCAACTCCATCTACATGACGCCAATCGTGGCCAACAATGTGCTGTACATCGCAACAAAGAACATGCTCTACGCCATCGAGTCCAGCACCGGATCGGATACTTCCTCTCCCTGACTCAAGCTCGAATTCCTGGGACGATCTGACGCATTCGCTTCACGACGCGCGCTCCGCTCGTCCGTCGATGGCGTCTGGATAGTTGAGGCCGTAATATTTCGCCACGGCATCTTTTGGTGACCTTTCATGCGGAGGAGTCGGTGATGATCGTGAAAAGCAGATGGCTGTTGGTGGCGTTGATGTTGATGGTGTGTGGGACAATCCACGCTGCGGAGGAACCCAAGCCGGAGGCTCCCGCCGCAGGGCTGGCGGTGGGCGAGTTGTTGCCGGCTTTTGAAAGCACCGACGAGCAGGGGCTGCCGTGGAAGTCGGCCGACCATGTCGGCAAGAAGGTGCTCGTGCTGTACTTCTACCCCGGCGACTTCACCGGCGGCTGCATCAAGCAGGCCGAGGCGTATCGCGACGGGTTGACGAAGATCGAGGAACTCGGCGTCGAACTCGTGGGGGTCAGCGGTGACGAAGTGGCCACTCACAAGCTCTTCAAGGAAACGTACGGCCTCAAGCATGCGCTGCTGGCCGATCCCGAGGGGAAACTGGCCAAGCTGGTGGGCGTGCCCGTTAGCGCGGGCGGCCGAGTGAGCCCCGCCAGCGCCGACCGAAAACCGCTGCTCGACGCCGACGGAAAGCGGATCGTTTTCCAACGTCCCGTGACCCTTGCACGTTGGACCGTGGTCGTCGATCGAGACGGCAAAATCGCCTCCCTACGAAACATCGTCAATCCAGTCACCGACTCAGACGAGGTGCGCAAGATTGTCGAGGCTCTTCCCAAGTAAGCTGCGGCAACGTGATAACTTCATCTCGCCCGTCTCGCCAACGGGCGCTCACAACCAAACCGGAGTCACTGTATGGAACGCATCTGGACCGTTCGCGTGGGCGCTGCGGCCATGACGATCGCTTGGCTTTGTGGATCTTTCGTGTGCCGCGCCGATGCCGCCGACTGGCCGATGCTCGGCCGGGATGGGACGCGGAATGGGGTCAGTGCGGAAGTCGGCGCTCCCACGTTGTGGTCGATCGAGGAACGCAAAGACGACCGCGTGATCCATGAATCGCGCGGCGTTCGCTGGACCGCGCCGCTGGGTTCGCAAACGCATTCATCGCCTGTCGTATCCGGGGGGCTCGTCTGGATCGGCACCAATAGCCTGCGGCCTGGCGGTGATGCGCGGGAAGTCCATAGCGTGCTGAAGTGTTTCCGCGTGGCCGACGGCAAGGAAGTGTATGAGTACGATTCGCCCAAGCTGAGCGCGCGCGTCCATGATCCCGGTTGGACCGGACTGGGAAGTTCGCCACTCATCGAGGGTGATCGCCTCTGGCTGACGACCAATCGTAGCGAGGTGATCTGCCTGGATATCGGCCCACTGATTCGCGGCGAGGGACCGCCACGTGAGCTGTGGAAGCTCGATTTGATCAACGTCTTTGACGTCTCTCCGCATGTCCCAATCATGGGTCCGCCGCGCCCCTGTTCGATTGGTCCCTCGTGGAACGGCCGGATTTTTGTGACGACAAACAACGGCGTCGGCGAAGATCACGTCGAGGTTCCCAAGCCGGATGCTCCGAACCTCGTGTGCCTGAACAAAGACACGGGCGAAGTCTACTGGAAGGACAACTCGCCCGGCCCCAACATTCTCCTGTCACAATTCGCCAGTCCCACCGTGACGGAGATTCGCGGCCAAATGCAGGTGATCGTTCCGCAGAGCGATGGCTGGGTGCGGGCGTTTGATCCGATGACGGGCGAGAAGTTCTGGGAATTCGACGCCAATGCCAAGGTAACCGACTGGATTCATTACAGCCGCGGAAGTCGAAACTCATTGTTGGGCAATGCCGTCGTCTACGAGGATCGCGTGTATCTGGCCTCCGGGCGGGACGCGGAACAAGGCGAAGGAGCGGGCCGGCTCATTTGCATCGATCCGACCAAACGTGGCGACGTCAGTTCGGAATTGGCGGTTGATGCCAATGAACAGCCATTGCCACGCCGGCGCATGCAAGCGGTCGATCCAAAGGCTGGTGAAAAGGCCATCCCCAATCCCAATTCGGGGCTCGTTTGGGAATTCGTCAGCCTCGGGGAGGAATTCGAGGATGCGATGCACCGGACGATGAGTTCGGTCGCCGTCTCGAAAGGTCTCGTGATTGTCGGTGATACTTCGGGGCTAGTGCATTGTTTCGACGCCCAAACGGGCCAGCGGCACTGGCGACACGACATGTTCGCGACAATCTGGGTTTCGCCGCTGATCGTCGATGACAAGATCTATATCGCAGACGAAGACGGAGACGTGGCGATCTTCGGTCTTTCGGCCGATCCGGCTGTGGCGTTGCGGAAGGTGAACGGCGAACCGCAGCCGCTGCGTGAGATCTCGATGGTCGAGCCGATCTACTCGTCGCCTATCTTTGCGAACGGCGTGCTGTATCTCGCCACGCGCACGACGCTCTTCGCTATTGCCATCGACAAGGACCAGCTCGATCCGGAACTGACGGGAGGCTTCTGGCCACAGTGGCGTGGCCCGAATCGAGACAATGTTTCGTCGGAAAAGGGGCTACTCAAGGATTGGCCGGAAGCCGGACCACCGTTGCGGTGGCGCGTCGAAGGCATCGGCGAAGGGATCGCGTCGGTGTCGGTTGCGGAGGGGAGAATCATGACCGTCGGCTATCGCGAAGGGAGCGAGTACGCCGTGGCCTTGAACGAAGCGACCGGCGACGAGCTTTGGTCGACGCGAATCGGATCGGTCGTCCCGGAGAACCCCCTCATGCGCTGGCTGAGCCAACGCAGCCCGACCGTAGACCTAGCTGCCTGGTGAAAGCCGGCGGCACGAAAAATCCATGCGCTGGCTGAGCCAACGCAGCCCGACCGTAGACGTCGAGCGCGCGTACTTCGTGACGGCCAGTGGCGATCTGGTCTGTCTGCATAACAGCGATGGCCGCGAACTGTGGCGCAAAAACTACGCCGCGGATTTTGGCGGCCGAGGCGGCTATTGGCAATTCTGCGACTATCCGCTGATCGATGGCGAACATTTAATTTGCACACCCGGCGGTGCGGACGCCACGATCGTCGCGTTGAACAAGATGACCGGCGCAGTGATTTGGAAAACGGCTGTTCCCGAGGGCGACAAGGCGGCCTATGCGGCATTGGCTTTGGCCAACTCCGGCGGTGTGCGGCAGTATATTACCTTCCTGCAAAAGGGCGTAGTCAGCGTCGCGGCCGACGACGGCCGGCTGTTATGGCAGTACGACAAGCTCGCCTCCGATCAGAATTCCTTCACGCCGATCGTGCTGGGGGACCGTGTCCTCTGCGCCAGCGGTCGCGGTAGGGCCGGCATCGCGCTGCTCAAACTGGCGGCGGCTGGCAAGGCTTTGCAAGTCAACGAGGATTACTTTCAGCACTTGGCCTTGAATCAATTCCAGGACAGTCTCGTCGCCGTGGAGGGTCATGTTTACGGTACAACCCGCCAAGGTCTGGTCTGCGTCGAGTGGGCGACGGGCAAAGTGGTCTGGGAGACGGCAAAGCTACCGCCGCCAGCGCGTTTCCCGATGAGTGCGCTGGTGGCGGCAAATGGCTCTTTGGTGCTGCGGCAATCCGACGGCGTCGTGAAGCTCGTGGAGGCCAGCCTGCAAGGCTATGCTGTCCACGGCAGCTTTTCGATTCCCGATCATCAGCCTTCGATCGGCGCAACGAACCCGGTAATCGCGGCTGGCCGGTTGTACCTGCGCGACGACAACCAACTGCTGTGCTACGAGCTTCGCGCCGACGCTCCCCAGCGACCGGTGGCCGCGCCCCGAAAGATTGTGCTCAAGGCCCCCGCCGCCGCGCCGGACAACGACAATCGCCATCGCACTCTGCGTTCGGTCTTCGTTCCCACCCCGCAGGACATCGTCGCGAAGATGCTGGAATTGGCGGAGGTCAAGCAGGCGGATGTGGTCTACGACCTGGGGAGCGGTGACGGCCGCATCGTGATCACGGCCGCCAAAAAGTATGGCTGCAAAGCAATCGGTTACGAACTCGACAAAGAATTGGTTGAGTCGTCGCGCACCAAGGCGGAAGCGGCGGGCGTGAAGACCCTGGTGACCATTGAACCCAAGGATCTCTTTACCGCCGATCTTCGCGCCGCCGACGTCATCGCGGTCTACCTGCTGCCGCAGCAATTGGAAAGACTTCTGCCACAATTGGAGCAGCTCAAACCCGGCTCGCGAATCGTCTCGCACCAATTCGCCATTCCGGGCGTTTCTCTCGATAAGGTGGTACATGTTGAGTCGATGGAGGACGGTGCCAAGCACACGCTCTATCTGTGGACGTTGCCTTTGAAGAAAGAGAACAAGTGAGACCATGAAGATTCGCATCTGCCTGCTGGCCCTGTCCACTCAGGCCACGTCGCTGTTTCTGAACGACGCCCGCGCTGACGACTGGGCGCTCATGTCTAGCCGTCCGAGCGCACAAACTGAATGGGCTAACTGACTCAGGACAAAACGACCTTGGTCGTGAACGCAAGTTGCTTAGATGACCACGGAGGGCGTGTCCTCAGTCATTTGAGCGGAACCGTTCAGTGCGTCGGTCCGACACACCGACGCGAGCTAGCTGATGCGGCGGACTGCCAGCCCAGTCTGTGTCTCCAATCGTTGGTTTTTCGGCGCACCTCG